>JAGLXI010000202.1 GCA_023132995.1 Candidatus Zixiibacteriota bacterium
GTCGAGTCACCCCACCTCTCAGAGGAAAACAAAAGTACTCTCAAAAAACAGCACCAATCACTTGACCCATTCAAACTCAGACGACAAATTGATAGACAACTGAAAGCCATCTTCAAACTGGTCTCGGTAACCTCTAATGTGAGGAAACGTATCTGACCGCCACTATACCTTCGGTAACATTCTTCAATGAGGCAACGCGCGCTGCCCGGGATCAATTCCTGAGTCGGCCTGTGTCGCCGACGCCCGGGGCCTCAGATTGCACGAGTGATCCCCCCGCCCGGTCTCAGGGCTCCGACAACTCCCTGGTATCGGTGATGGTTCCCTTCTCGGTGTTCAGTATTCTCACTCGGTCAAGCTGCTGGTCGGCCCGCAGTCCCCACCCGGTGACGACATCGTCACCCCGGGTGATCCTGACATAGGCATCGGTCTCTATCTGATCGGTTTGGGAGTTCCAGTAGAGGTAGTCTGTCTCCAGTTTAGCCTCGCTCTCGGTGATCAGCACCACGTTGTCATAGAGATTGAACTCACCGCTGGTTTCGTGAATGACTCCGGAATCGGCTACCACGTGCCCTGTGGCGTTACCGGTCGAGTCGAAGGAAGTGACGTTGACCACATACGCCATCGTTGAATCCCTCGACTCAAAAGACCGTATCCGCCGGCACAGGATTTCGGTGGTGACATGGCCGCGATCAGAGAGCGTGATGCGCGCTCCCGTAACCTCGGAGTCAGGCAGCGACAGGCTGTCCGCTTTACCCCACTGCCCTGTCGAGTTGACCTTGTCGTCGCTGCAGCCATACAGTGTGGCCAGCGTCACCAGCAGGATTGTCATATAGCGTGTGATCATAACACTTACCTTACTCTCTTACGCAGTATCGGCAGGAAATGTCTGAAAATACTGCGGAAAGTCAAGCGGTTTGAGGCGCCGAGGTCAGCCACCGGTTCTTCAGCCAGATCCATTGATCCGGATTCTCGCTGATAATGCTCTCCAGTTGGCGAGTGCACGCGGCCGTCATATCGTAGGCGTCGGCGTCAATATCACCACTTGACTCCGCTTTTACCTCGGGCCTGACGATCAGCCGGTAGCGGTCATCGGCCGTTCTCAGGCAGGCCATCGGCACAAAAGCGGCCCCGGCCCTCAGCCCGATCAGCGTCTGTCCCACGGGAGTGAGGGCAAGCCTTCCGAAGGCCGGCACGAAGATACTGCGCACTCGAATAGAATCGGTATCGATGATCACACCGATGACGCCGCCGGCCTTGAGCCACTTCAGCGACTTCCTGACAGAGTCCGTAGTTGACAGGTTGGTCAGACCGAGGGTCTCGCGGTTTCCCACGAGCAGTTCGTCCAGTTTCGGGTCGAGCATTTCGCGCCCGATTACCGCCATCTTGTACCCCAGGGCGGCGACGAATATCGCCCCCAATTCGAAATTGCCCAGGTGACCGGTGACTCCCACGACACCGTTGCCTCGGCGGTAGGCGGCGTCAAAATGTTCGAATCCTTCCACGGACACCAAGGGCTTGATTTCATCGGGGAAATGTTTCCGGCAGCGGATTGTATCAGTCAGGTTCTTACCGCTGTTGATGAAGAACTGACGCCCGATGTTCTGTTTCTGTCCGCTCGAAAGACCGTCGCCATAGGCCACGCCCAGGTGACGGAACATCCGGTATCGCTCCCGTGGCAGCAGCCACCACGCGGCCAGGCCGAGCACAGCGCCCGCGAACAGAGCCAGTCGCCGAGGTACCTGGTTTACGAAGACCAGAAGAAAGCGGATTACGCGGAATGCAACGCCGTGCTTCAGGCGTTTACGCAGTCTCATATTCAAACAAGCTTTGATCTGAGAATGTCGTGGAGGTGGATTATTCCAAGCAGCCGGTCGTCCCGGTCAACCGTGACAAGCTGCGTGATGGTGTGCTTTTCCATGACCGCCAGGGCCGCATCGAGAATGGCGTCGGCCGATATCGTCTTGGGGTTGCGAACCATGACCTCATCGGCGGTGAACCGGTAGAAATCATCGCGTTTCTCCGCCAGGCGGCGAAGATCACCATCGGTGAATACTCCCGCCGTGCGACCGTCACCATCCGTCATGACCACGCATCCGAGCCGTTTACCGGTCATCTCAAGGATCATCTCCTTCATCGAGGCATCGGGTGCAACGAATGGCACCTCGTCTCCGGTATGATGCAATTCCGACACCCGTTTGAGCAGTCGCTTGCCGATGAAACCGCCGGGGTGCAGGTTGGCGAAGTCGGAGGTGGTAAACTTGCGTGCCTGGAGCAGCGCTACCGCCAGTGCGTCACCCATCACGAGCGCGGTTGTCGACGACGCTGTCGGGATCAGGTCGTTGGGGCCGGCCTCGCGAGTTACCGAACAGTCCAGAACAATGTCGGCCCGCCGGCAAAGCTCCGATTCCATCGTTCCGCACAGAATCATTATGACCAGTCCAAGTCGCCTGGCGGCGGATACGATCATGTCCATTTCCCCCGCTCGGCCCGACTTGGAAATCAGCAGCAAGACATCTTCGGAACGTATCAGCCCGAGGTCTCCGTGCATGGCCTCCGCCGGGTGCAGAAAAAAGGAAGCTATGCCGGTGGAATTGAGAGTAGCGGTGATTTTCTTGCCCACCAGGCCGGATTTGCCCATACCGGCGACGATGACCCGGCCCTTGCAGTGCAGGATGGCCTCGACTGCTCGGTCGAAACTGTCGTCTAAGCGGTCGGCCAGGGCGGCTATCGCCTCGGCCTCGATCAGAACAGCTTCTCTGGCGGGTTCTCGGTGATTGGTCATACTATATAACTCTGCGGGTCTATGTCCGCTGCCTCAAAATAGCATTCTAATATCTCTCTGACAGCGCCACAACCACCCTTTTTTTCGGTGACGTAGTCAACCACTTCCAGCAGTTCGGGAGCGGCGTCGGCCACGGCGACGCTCAACCCAGACTTGCGTGCCAGGCTGATGTCAAGCAGTTCGTTTCCCGCGAAGGCGACCTCGGAAAACTCAACGCCGAGTTCTTCCAACAACGGCGTGATCTGCGCCACTTTGCTTTTCATATCCTGCAGAACGTGTTTTACGCCCAAGTCTTTCATGCGCGTCACAGTGGCGGGAGAAGCCCGTCCGGAGACAATCGCCAACTGAAGACCCGAGCGCATGGCCAGCACCATGAAGAAGCCGTCGGAAATGTTGAATCGCTTGGCCTCGAATCCGTCCGGTCCGAAATAGATGCTGTCGTCCGTCAGTACGCCGTCGACATCGAGAGCCAGCAATTTGATGCTCTTGAAACGTTCCACGAATTGCTCACGGGTAAGTTTGGCCATGGCGCAGCTTACGTTGCCGTCTCCCTGATCCCCACCACCGATTTCAGGAGTTCGTCCATTTGTTCCAGGGGCAGCATGGCACCGGCATCGGACAGAGCCTGCGACGGGTCGGGATGGGTTTCAACGAACAGGCCGTCGATCCCCACCGCTGCGGCCGCCCTGGCCATCGGGATCACGTACTGCGGCTGGCCGGTTGACACCGATCCGCCTGCGCCCGGAAGTTGCAACGAGTGCGTGGCGTCAAAGACCACCTTGTGTCCCGTCTCTTTCATTATTAGAAGCGAACGGAAGTCCACCACTAAGTTGTGATAGCCGAAGCTGGCGCCGCGCTCGGTGAGCATGACTCTGGTCGAATCTGCCTTGGCTGCTACTTTGGCCATGTCGTCCGGCGCCAGGAACTGTCCCTTCTTGATGTTGATCCATTTCCCGGTGGCAGCCGCTTTGACCACGAGATCGGTCTGGCGGCAGAGAAAGGCCGGTATTTGCAGCACGTCCGCAACCTCGGCCACGGCAGGGATTTCACACGTTTCGTGCACATCCGTCAATACCGCCAGACCCAGATTCCTGCGCACCTTTTCGAGTACTCTCAGACCTTCCTCAAGCCCGGGTCCCGTCGGCGAGCCGGCGGAGGTGCGGTTGGCTTTCTTGTAAGAACTTTTGAAGATGTAAGCGACACCATGCTTGGCCGCCAGCGCCGCTACCCGCTCAGCCACTCTCAGGCAGAGACTCTCGGATTCGATTACGCACGGGCCGGCTATGAGGAAGAACTCCCCGCGCTCGACTTTCGTCATGGTCGTCTCAATCATGGCAGAGAATATATGCCGTCGCCTGCAAAAAACCAGCGATTATTGCCCCGGCTGACCGCTACGCGATTGCAGATTGCCCGTCCGTTCCCGGTTAGCTGTCCAGGTTCAACAGGCGCTATAGAGCGGTCAGTTTCCAAGCCGGCGAAAGTGCCATTTTATCACATCGCCGTCGTTGGTAACGTACGCGTTGCAGGCTACCGTGCCCGATTCCCCGTTAACCGAGTATATCCAGGCGTGGCTGTAGCTGTTTTCGACCGAGTCGATCTCTTTGACAAAGACACCCTGAGCAGAAGACACATGGATCACCCGATGACGCTCCGTCAGGAGATCAAAAACAGTCCGGGAGTCTACCCCGGTCAGTTCAATCACCAGGCTGTCGCGTGGATCGGAAAAGCTTGTCGATTCGTCGGCAGCTTTCCGGGTCTGTTTTGCCTCGCTCTCACTCTTCTGGTTGCAGAAGACACCGGAAAGCAGAGTGGCAACGCAGAGGCAACCGACTGTTAAAAAGAGGCGACATCTGTTCATTGGGTCTCTTCTCGTCACTTTGGATTCTCACATGTTCTCACATAACGTCAGCTGGTAGATAACATTAATGTTAGCCCAGATCAAGCCTGATCAGCCGTGCCCAATTCGATGGAGTATGCCGATTGGCGAGTATCTCACAAAAGAGCGTGAATATCCGATAATAGAAATGGTAGCTGTTTCATAAGAGAGGACTGTTCTCGTGGACTACGGCAGGATCATCAGGGAGTCGTTTGAAATAGCCTGGCGCTACAAGTCGCTATGGATATTCGGCCTTTTTGCAGGAGGCGGCTTTAGCGGCTTCAACTGGAATATGAACTCGGGTAACGAGGAATCGACTCTTCAGAATCTTGACCAATATGGTGCGGCGGCACCCGATCTCATCTTGGCACCGATCATCATGGTGGGCGTTCTTATCGGCCTGGTCTTCCTTGCGATGCACCTAATTTCGTGCCCGGCGCTGATCGACGCCGTTAACAGGATCAAGCGCGGAGGTGGCGGTTACCGCCTGGGCGAATCATTTTCGATCGGCGTAGACTTCTTCTGGCGGTTTCTGGGGCTGCTTCTGCTGTATCTCTTTGCCGGCCTGGTGCTAATCGGCGTGATGGCGGGGATTGTAATCTTCCTGGGGACTGTCCATCTGCTGTTGGCGGTGCTGGCCGCCCTGGTGCTTCTGCCTGCCGCCCTGTTCATTTTCTTCGCTCTCCGAAGCCAGTATGCGCTAGCCCAACGGGCCCTGGTCGTGCGCGGTTGCCGCCTCGCCGATGCTGTCAGCGAGGCCTACCTGCTGTTTCAACGAAACCTGTCCAAGAACCTCGTCATTTTCCTGATTGTAATAGGCCTTTCAATCGGAATCGGCATCGCCGCTGTGACTATCTGGCTGGCGGTCGGTGTTCCCATCGCCCTGATCGCTCTGGCCATCGGGTTGGACCTGTGGCCGGGCCTTGTCCTGGTGATGCTTCTGGGATTACCAGTCTCGGTTGTGATGGGCGGTTTCACCGGGACAGCCCTCGAGAACCTGTACACCCTCTTCTATTTCGATCTCGTCGAACCCTCGGCTCCGGCGGCTCCCGCCGATCGGGCACCGATGTA
Organism: Candidatus Zixiibacteriota bacterium; assembly: GCA_023132995.1. Lineage (GTDB taxonomy): Bacteria > Zixibacteria > MSB-5A5 > GN15 > FEB-12 > JAJRTA01. The sequence continues at coordinate 5,730 of JAGLXI010000202.1, forward strand.
TGCCGCCCGATAGATTTGCCTTGCTTTCGTCAACTCAGGGCCAATAATTGACCTGTATGAGGTCGATTATCATATCCCTGGCTGTCTTTTCCATTGTCGGGTCGTCGGCAATGTCTCAGGATACGTACTATTCGATGTTCAACTACAACGGGTTCATCCCCAGGGTGACTGTCAATGATCGTCCGGTCTCTCTGCAGGCCAGCCTGTACGCCACATTGTACAAGAACCGTTCCGCTCAGCGCGACGTGGATTGGGTAACTCGCCACGACAGCGCCATTGTGGCATTCTGGGAACAGGAAGGCGACCATGTCCTCCATATCATGCGGGAGTTGTCTGGGCTTGAATGGCGGGAGGGGGAGTTTAGTATCTATCTGGTCCGACATTTCCCGACTATCGGTTCCTCCGACCCGCTTATTGTGCCGATTGGCGGAATGGGCGAAGGGGCCGTCTTTGAGGTCGCCCCGGACGGGAGCCGGCTGGCGCTGAACCTGCTTTTCCAACTGGCCCGCCGGATGCTGAGCCAGGCTTCACGCCCGGGGTATGAGGCCCAGTTCGGTATTGCCTATCACCCCCTGATGCGCCCCGGTCCCTATCGCCTTGACAACCTGGCCCTGTTGCTGGCCCTGAAGACCGGTGAGAATGTCCTCGGTATTGATTCGACCTACGCCGCGTACAACTCAGCCTTTTGGATTCATCATACACCCGGGCGACAGGTCTTTGAGGATTTCTTCTGGAATCAGTGGATTCTCACGCCGGAACGGCCGCTGGCCCAATGGATTGCAGCCGAGCCGTACAGCTCCGACCTCGTGTTTCTCACCCGACCTCCTCGCCGCGCCAGAGGCAGTACCGGTCGATACCAACAGCTGTTTGTCGAGGGGCTTCCCGCCAAAGGCCGGTTGGGTCTGTCCACTAAGATCGACGAGTCAGGTCGTCTCGCCGTTGACCGGATCGACACTTTTCGCCTGGCGTACGCGTGTGGCCTCAGAGAAGGAGACCGCATTCACAGCGTGGAAGGATACCGCGTCCGAAGCCATAAGGAACTTGCCGAAAGGGTCCTGGAACACCTGGAACACGGTGGGGCGACGCTGGAGATAATCCGGGAGGGAGAGACGATGGTGGTATTGATCCAGCCGCTTGAGTGGCAAGCTCCCGGTGATCAGCCGTTCCTGTGGGAAGTGCCACCCGCTGACTCCACGCCTTTCGATTCCACTTCGCACGACGACACCGGCGACTGAGAAAACCGCTGTCCCCGGCAGGGATTAATAGGCATTCGCCTGTAGGACGACGTAGGGGCGATCCTCGCTCGCCGGCGCTTCACTGGACCAGAAGTAGAAATACTCTTGCGGGTCGGCGCTCCCGGTCTCTTCCATCTGGATCCTGATGCCGGGCTCGGGACTGGTCACGTCACGATAAATCAAGGTCACGTCAACCTGCCATGTTTCGCCCTGGGGAACAATGGCAGACTCTAACGGCAGAGCGGAGACGCTCGGAGCATTGTCCCAGGTGAGAGCGTCTTCATCCCAGACGGATGACGATGACATGACCTGTCGGGCCGTGATATAGCCCGGCTCGCTGGATTGACCGGCCGGTTTCAGGTACAGAGTGGCCCGGTACAGGTCGGCCGGGTTCATGTCCACCGGCATAGCCGGGAGCGCAACGTAGAAACGCTTCCGGCCGACATACGCCGTCGATGGTGGACCGGCGAACGACCGCATAAAATACTCAAGCCTGAGCAGACTGTCCTGGCCCCGGTTATCGGAGGTTGACATCCACTCCGGGCAGTCACTGCAGTCCTCGAAGGCAGACATGCCGACGACGGCGTCATCGGTCACCATGAGAGTGTCGTGCTCGGACTTGGTCATGACGATATCAAGCTGCTTCTCATCACCTCTAATCTTCACAGTGTCCGAAAACGCGTTGTAGATCTCGTGAGTGCACTTGACGGTCTGCGTCCCCTGGGGGACATGCGACACGCGATAGTGTCCGTCGCTGTCGCTGTACCCGACAACCTGTTCCACCTCGATGCGCGCTCCGGCGACAGGACCATCCACACGGTGGGTCACGTAACCGGATATCGTTGACGAAGCCATGTAGATATTAATGGTAGTATCACCGGCGATCGAGATAGCCGCCTGGTACATCAGGTAGTGGTTTTTGTGGGCGACCAGCGTGTGTGTGCCGCTCACGGCGCTGTCCAGTACATAACAGCCGTCGGCGCCGGTAGTGTCTGATTTACCGGCGCAGGTCACCGTCACTCCGGACACCGGCTGGGCAGAGCCGCTCAGATAAACATAGCCGGAGAGACGCCCGTAGACAATATCCCTGGTCATGTATATGTTGTAAGATGTGTTGCGCTCGACATAGATGCCGGCCTCGTGCGGGGAAAACCCAGGCTTGGCTGCTTTCAGAGTATGAAGACCCTCCGGTACACCCCAGAACTGGTAGATGCCTGAATTGCCCACGACACAGGTCTGCCCGGCGCACGTGACCACCGTTCCGGGGATGGGAGTATAACTTGACATGATGCGCACGTAGCCGGTCAAGTCGCCCTCCCGCACAATAGGACCGTGTGGCTTGTCGCAGGTGAAAAATCCCAACGAGCAAAGAGCGATCATTGCCCACAGTGCACCAGGGCCACGCATCAACATCAGGTTTCCTTCCGCCAAATCAAGAACCCTACTACAATATAACGCGTCGGCCCTGTTTCTCGTTCAAAAATCATTCGTTTCCGATCGCTGTCGCACCGGTGTTCACCTGCGACATACCCGGCACCCCCGACAACATTTCGCTTGAGAATGGGCGCGATTTCCATTTATTACGGGGAAATTGCCCAAAGGCAACACGAATAGGGCCCCTGAAGGGACACTGTGAGCGAAGTAACGGTACAAGATTTCGACGAAAGCCGAGCAGACGAACTGCTGGCCTTTCTTACTCGGTGGAGCGGCGATCATCCCGAATTGGGTGAGGGCGACATCATCCGGTGGCAGAAGTGCAACCGCTTCATGGCCTTGCACGAAAACCGGATAGTCGGCTATATCGCGCAGATACCTCACCAGTTCAGGTACGGCGCCAGGAGCGGCCGTGAAGGTATCGAGCAGATCGGCTGGGCTGTGACACTGGTTCTAAACATGAGTGATGACAAGATACGAAAAAGCGCCGGAAGGGGTCTGCTGACTCGGTGCGAACAGAACCCTCCGTGGCAATATGCCGGGGTGGGTATGGTGCCCGGGATTGAGAAAGCATACATCCGGCGCGGTCACGCCGTTTGCACCGATTGCTCGCGGTCGTACGCAAGGTTCCTGCAGCCGGAGAAGGCTTTGGCGTACGAGGGTAAGTCGCTGATGTACGCTCCGGCGATTCATATGGCCAACGCGCTGTTTAGGGCGCCGCGTAAAGTAAAGCATGGAGAAGTCCACAAGATTGGCCGCTTTGAGCCTGAGTGGGACACCCGGTGGGACGATCTCCTTTCCCGACAGTACGAACTTTACGGCAAGAGAGACGCCGAGTACCTCAACTACAAATTGGCCCAGCCCAACCGTAACTACCATGTCTACACCCACACCGACGGGGGGTACATCGTGTTTCGCCACGCCATTCGACGGATCGGAGACCTGAACCTTGTCAAGGTGTGCGACCTGGTCGGGACACCACCTGCCAGGGCCGACCTTCTTACGTTGGCCGTGAAGTATACCTATGACGTAGGGGCCTATGGTGTGGTGGCGATGGGTGCAGCGTCTGATAGACGAACATACAGGAAGGCCGGGCTGTATATCTCCCGGCGATACCTGATAGCAATGTCGCCGACAATCAAGGCCAAGATGCACATTTCGTTTTTTGACTCGGACCTCGACAACCTGTGGTAACATCGCCCGGAAACCCATCGGGGAAAACTCCCCTCGGGAGGAGCTCTTTGGAGAAGACAGTCTATATCGTCATCGGCTGTGATACCGACCCGGACCGCGACTACTTTGTGGGCGACATACCGGTCGGCAGCCTGAGCTGGCGAGGGATGCTCGAGGGAATCCCTCGCGCGAAAGAGCAGCTTCACTGGCTGACCGACAGTGACGGAAAACCGCCGGCCTTTACCTGGTTGATCCGGGCGGATCACCAGATAAAACAGATACACGGCGCGTATGACTACATCTTGCAGAACCATACCGACTTCCTTCTGGAACTTGAGAAGAGCGGTGATGAACTTGGCTGGCATCCTCATTTCTGGCGCTGCACGGAGGACGGGAAAAACTGGCGTCAGGAGCACAGCGATACCGAGTGGCAGGTCGAAATGCTCAAGGAAGCTCACGCCGCTTTTCAGGCGGCTTTTCCCGGCCGTCCAAGAACGGTGCGGATGGGTTGGGCCTACCATAACAACCGCACTCTCGCCACTCTCGACGAACTGGGTATCGAGGTTGAGATCAGCGCGCTTCCCGGTTTGAAGATTCGTCCCGGCAAGGGGTCGGCGTCGATGTCGAATTATTACGACTGGTCGATCACTCCTTCCCGACCGTACTACCCCTCGAGGGCCGACTACAGGCGTGAGGCGAAAGACGGCGAAGCGAGCTGTGCGCTCCTGGAAGCGCCGAACACGGTGGCTGGCTCGTTTGTCTGGGGCCTCGTCAGTGGTGTTGCTCTCGCACGGAAAATGAAGGACATCAGGCAGCTCGGTTATGCGCTGTCCAAACCGGCCTTCTTATCGACCATTACAAGCAAGCCGGTCTTGTTCAAACCGATGCTGCACCAGGTGAAAAAGGACCTGGCCCGTTACGACAGCGTGTTCTACGTCACGCCGCTTCATCCGGACGAGCTTATTGACAACATGCACCCGATGTATTCCCTGGAGCACATGAAAGCAAACCTGGGCGCAATCCTTGAGTTGACCGAGCGCGTCGACGCCAAGACCAGATACATTACCGGTAGCGACATAAAGGACCATATCCGAGACTGATGAGGCCGCAGGAGTCGTCATCGGCCGAGCCGAGACATGAGCGTAAACGAGGAAAACACGACGGACGTCGAGACTAAGAGATCGTCCTTGAAGAAGTATCTCGTCAGGGCGGTCAAGTTCCTGCTGGCCGTAACCGTGATCTACTTCGCAGGGCAGCAGTTGGTGAGCAACTGGGCCGAAGTGTCCGGGTATCAGTGGACTCTCGATCCGCCGATGTTGGCCCTGTCGGTGGTGCTTCACCTTCTGACCTTTGCTCTTTTCTCGAAGGTTTGGTGCTTGTTGATACGTGCCTTTGGTTTCGACGTACCGCTGCGACACGGGTTCAAGATCGCCTACATTGCCAACCTGGGCCGCTACATTCCCGGGAAGTTCTGGCCCGTGATAGGAATGGTATACCTGCTGAAGAAAATCAGGATTGACATGGAGACCGCCTTCGCATCATGGGGTGTGGCCACGCTTCTGGGCTTGCCGCCTGCGTTCCTGGTTGGATTCATCACCTTTTACTTTTTTCCTGACATGCTGTCCGGAATCTGGGGTGACAACCTCGGCGTGGGGCCGCTCCTTGCTGTGATAGCCACCTTCGGCGCCTCGGGGTTTCTGGTGTTTGCTCCCGACCGAACAATGGCGCTGTTCAACTGGGTAATCGGCCTCTTGAGAAGGCCACCGGTGCAGTTTAAGCTCAGCAGAAAGACTGCCATGCAGGTCTACGGCGGATACTTCGTCTGCTGGGTCTGTTATGGTCTTGCCTTCTATACTTTCGTCAACGGTGTTATGGCGGAGCCGGGGATTCCGTTGGCGGCAGGTATCGGCGCCTTTGTCACGGCCTATTTAATCGGCTACCTTTTTGTTTTTTCGCCCGGTGGCCTGGGGGCGCGGGAATGGGTTCTGATAGCTGTCCTGACGCCGTTTCTCGGGCCGATAGCGTCGGGACTGGCAGTTGCCGCTCGGGTATGGAACCTCGTGGTAGAACTAATAGCCTTCGCCATCGCCCTGGCGATCAAGTTAGATTCGCGAAAGGACTAAGTAGTGGCCAGGAAACATAAACCGACCGCGCGTGCGGCCACGACGGCCCGCAAGACGACATTTGACCCGGAAACCTCGCCCTATTTTGTGCCGGCGGCGTTCGGGGTTCTGCTCGTGGCAATGGTAATCCTATTTCGCGAGTTCATTTTTTCCGACAACATTTTCTACAGTCCCGACATGATTCAGGCGGGCATTTTCTTTCGCTCGTTCTATGTCAATTTCGTTCTTTCTCACGGCGCCGTGCCACAGTGGAATCCGTATATTTTCGGCGGCCTCCCGTTTGTTGAGGCTTTCCACGGTGATATCCTGTACCCGCTCTCCATTCTGAAGTTCTTCGGTTCCCTCTTCCGCATGCTCAGCTACAATCTCATTCTTCACATCTTCCTCTCGGGCGTGTTCACGTATTTCTGCGCGCGGCAGTTCAAGCTATCCCGGGTGGCCTCGCTGCTCTCGGGCATCTCGTACATGTTCGCTGGGTATATCGTCTCGCTGGTGGCTCCGTGGCACGACGGGAAAATCTTCGTCACGTGCCTGTTTCCGTTAACGATCTTGTTTCTGGACCGGGGTTTTGAGAAAAAGCCGCTACTCAATTTCTCCCTGCTGGGTGTGGTTATCGGTCTGATCATCCTCACCCCGCACCCGCAGATGGCCTACTTCTCGCTCTGGGCGGTAAGCCTTTACTCGCTCTTCAAGTTGATTGTTCTGTACCGTGAGAAAAAGTCGCTAACGGTCGTCTTTCGACCGGCGCTACTGACCACATACGCCGTGATAATCGGGCTTTTGATCTCCGCTGTTCAGTTCTACCCCGGCTATTTCTATACCAGCAATTATTCCCCTCGTTCCGACACCAAGAAGGGCTGGGACTGGGCCACCTCGTGGTCGCTGCACGAGGAAGAGGCCGCGTCCCTGGTGATACCCGAATTCGCAGGCACCACTACTTCCAAAGCGCGAACCTTCTACTGGGGGAAGAACGTCTTTAAGGACAACTCCGAGACAGTGGGCATCGTCGCTGTGTTTGCCGCATTGATCGGCCTGTTTTTCAGCCGCCGCCGTGAGGCGTATTTCATGGGGGGGCTGGCGCTTTTCGCGATCATTTATGCCCTGGGGGCGACAACACCGTTTTTCCGATTGTTTTTCTACCTGGTGCCGATGGTCAAATCGTTGCGGGCGCCGTCGATGATAATGTTCCTGTTCTCGTTCTCGGTGGCCATGCTGGCGGGTATGGGTCTGCAGTTTGTGATGGATCGCGGACGCGATTTGAAAGGCGCTCAGGCCAAAAGGTTCAGGTATCTTCTTTTCGGCGTGCCGGGACTGCTGGCGCTCTTAGCGCTCGCGTTCAGCGCCTGGGGCAGGGGCATGATTGATCTGTGGACCTCCCTGTTTTTCACGGAGGCTGGGACTATCGTCGTGCAACAGGGGCTGACCAAGCTGAAGATTGCTTACATGAACCTTCCCGCGATTCAATCCGGCGCCTGGCTGGCGTTTCTTTTCACCGGTCTGGCTGCCGTCTTTATATGGGCATATCAGTCCCGCAAGGCGGGCGCATCCGTTCTGTTGCTGGTGCTGTTGATCCCGGTCGTGGACGGCATTCGTTTCAACGGGCGCTTTATCGACGTGGCCGACCCCAGGCCGTATTTGACACCGAACGTGTTGTCGGAGTTCTTCAAGAAGGATACCGGCAAGTTCCGCGTACAGAACTTCAGTCAGCATACTTCCACCAATCTTCCCTACCATGGCATCGAAGTCGTCGTGGGCTATCACGGCAACCAGCTCAAGTGGTATGACAAGCTTCTTGGCGGACCGTCGCTTAAAAACAAGGCCAACCCCCGACTCCTGAACCTGGTCGGCGCAAAGTACATAATCCTCTCACCGAACAGACAACCGCCCGAGGGGTACTTCGGCGACAAACCGACTCCGTCCGTTCTCGATTTCGGTCAGGGTCATGTCCTGCTCAACCAAAACGCCTTCCCAAGGGTATTCCTGGTGGATACCTGCCGTGTGTTTGAGGACGTGGAAGCGATCTATCCCGAGGTGCTAAGGGGGACCGACGACCTGAGGCGGCTGGTCTATCTGGAAGAAGAGCCCGGTATCGAGTTGGCGACTAACGGCGTCGGCTCCGATTCGGCCTGGATTATCCATTACGAGAACGATTCGATACTGGTCGGTCTTGACTGTCGCCAAAACCAAATTCTGGTGATGACTGACAATTTCTATGACGCCTGGCACGCCTTTGTTGACGGTGAACCTGCCAGGCTGCTTCGAGCATACGGTAGCTTCCGGGCGGTGCCGGTTGTCGCCGGCGCCAAGCAGGTTCTGTTCAAATACCGATCTCAGCGCTATGTCACAGGCAGACTTGTCTCTTGGCTTACTTGGGTTTACGTGTTTGCGATTGTCGGCTACTATGCGATTAGGGCCGGATCGGCCAGACGGGAGAAGGGCGTAGTTTCTGCCCGGAAAGCAGATTAGCAGTACCGACTCAGTTCAGATGACTATCCCGGTGTCTCTCAAGTGCTTGATATACGGGCGATTTCCCCTTGACAGCCGGGGCCGATTGTCTATATTAGTTATGTACTAAGAGGAATTGCCAAATCTTGCACAGGGTTACCTGCCTTGCACCACAGGGCTGGATCGAAGAACAAGTGACACAATTTGCAGTCCGCAGTAACATGAAAAAGACTGTCATAGAGTTCTCGGATTGCGGGCAAGCGAGTATATTGCGCTCGCCAACATGGGAGATATGCTATGCCGTGCAAGGTAAACAGGCGTCGGATGGTATCGGTGACAATTCAGACAATACTAAACAAAGCTAAGGAGAGAAGCATGCGTACCAGATTCTTGCTTACGCTGGCGGCTTTCACCCTCATGTCCTTCGGTGTTGCCGGTGGACAGAGCCTGTCGTTGGACCATGTTGACGGTCTCAACACTTCCGGTGGACTTGAAACGGATGTGCCGGTTACGTTCCACCTGCGGGTGAGAGCCGGGGACAACTCCTACTCGGGAATAACAAATGGCTTCAGGATCTATTCGGAAACCGCCCAGTGGGGCTCCACCGTAGGGGACTCCATCGGTACTCTCGGTATGACCCAGTTCGACGGCGGTTTTTTCATTAACGAATTCAGCCTTGACGGAACCGGCGCCGACACGGTCGGTTTTGCGGCTTTCAGGTTTTTCTACGAAGGTCTCCCGGCAGGATTTGACGATGTAGCCTATACCATCCAGATAGGCCCCATCAGCGCCACCTATGAGGGCGCCGTCATCTGCCTGGACTCCGCTTTCTTCCCTCCCACCGGGGTTTGGAAGTGGGCCGGTCCGCAGGCATACCCGGCCTGGGATGGCCCCCACTGCTTTACGGTCGGCGGCGGTCCACCTCCGGCTGGACCCAGTATCTCGCTTGACCATGTGGACGGTATGAACCTGAACGGCGAACTGCTCACCGGTGAGCCGGTGGTTTTTCATCTCGGTGTGGCCAGTGGTGACCGATCCTACGACGGTATTGTCAACGGCTTCAGGGTATATTCCGAAACCGCCCAGTGGGGCACTACAGTTGGTGACACCACCGGGGCTCTGGGTATGACCCAGTTCGACGGCGGCTTTTTCATTAACCCTTACAGCGTCAACGGCTCCGGCGCTGACACCGTCGGTTTTGCCGCCTTTGTGTTTTTCAACGACGGCATCCCGGCCGGATTCGATGACGTTGCCTTCACCATCGGGATCGGCCCTATTGACGAGTCGGATGCCGGCGGAATTATCTGCCTGGACTCCGCCTACTTCCCGCCCTCCGGTGTGTGGAAATGGGCAGGTCCGGATGCATACCCGGACTGGGACGGCCCGCATTGCTTCTTAGTGGCCGAGGGCGGTTCCCCTGAACCGGGGACACTCCATGTACCTTCAGATGACTACCCGACCATCATCAGCGCCCTTAACGCAGCTACCGACGGTGATACGATTCTCGTGGGGCCGGGCGTTTACTCGGGACCGCTGGATTTCGGAGGCAAGACGATCGTTCTTATCTCCGAGGAAGGCGCGGAGGCGACAAAGATCGTATCCCCTGTTCCGTTTTACCCGATCCAGTATCCTGAAATCGACACCCTGAACTCCGGGCGCACTGGCGCGGATTTCCGTGAGGCTTTTCAGGTCTGTTTCCCGAGCGCGGTGATCGAGATTCCTTCGGGCAGCGGCCCCGGCATCGTGATTTTGGGATTCACCATTGATGGCAGCAATTACACGCGTGGCATTTGTTGCATAGAGTCCGATATCACCGTGTCACACTGCATCGTGCAGAACTGCCGCGGTCCCTATGATGGTGGTGGGATGTTCTTTGAGCGCTGTGCGCCGACCATCACTCACAACATCATCCGCGAAAACTACACACCCATTACCGGCGGCGGTATCTTCGTCCGGCTGGGCATTGGTTATGGCACGGCGGTGGCGTCTTACAACGAGTGCTACAACAACAAGAGCGGTAACGGCCCGGCTATCTCATTCATCCAGGGCGGCGACGGCCTGATCACGCGCAACGTCTGTTATGACAACATCGCCGAGGGTTCTTCCGAAATCCGCGGCGCCATCTATTTCCATGCCGACAATGTCCAGGCCACGAATAACACCATGCATCACAACACGGCGGGGCTCACCTACCTGTCAAGCCAGGATTGCCAGATACTAAACAATATCATGAGCAGCAATATCGAGTTCGGCCTGCACGCTCGCAGCTATGTCGGTCCCAACATCAATGTCATCCATGATTACAACGATATCTGGAACACGGAGGGTCAGGACTACTTTGAGACCACGCCGGCACCGCACGAAATATGCGCCGATCCGAGGTTCGGGCCGGAGTTCACACTGCTTGCGGGCTCGCCGTGCATAGACGCCGGTCATCCGGACCCGGTATACAACGACCCGGACGGCTCGCGCAACGACATGGGCGCCAAGCCCTTTGAGGGCGAGGGCCAGGTAGTCATTCCGACCAACGAATGGATCAGCGTGTACTGTCACCATCCCATCTTTGAGGACAGGGTCATGGCGCCCGGAGACGTCATCAGGGCTTACGATCCCGCCGGCATTCTCTGCGGCAAGGACGTTGTCAAAGACGACGGCTCCTTCGGGTTCATGCCGATTTACCGCGACGATATCTACACGCGCCGGGACGAAGGGGCCGAGCCGGGCGACGTGATTTCATTCACCGTCAACGGGCAGTCGGCGGCTACTGATCCGGCGATTGTCTGGACAAATAACTTTCCCACCTTTGAGGCGTGTTACTTCTTCACTCAGCGCTGCGTGGACATCACGCTGAATGCGGGTTGGAACCTGATATCCTGGAATGTGGATTATGCCGACGAAGTAGCCGAGGCCATCGCAGAAATAGCGGACAGCGTTGACATTATCCTGAGCTTCCACCAGGGAGCCCTCGTCTACGATCCGAAACTGCCGGAGTTCTCGACCCTGGAGACCATGGACTACTACCACAGCTACTGGATCCGGATGGCATGTGATACCACCCTGGAGATCTGCGGCGGCTTCATAGACGCCGCAGAAAGCATCTATATCTATCGGGGATGGAACATGGTCGGTTACTGGCCTGACGAAGTCTTTACTGTCGAGGTCGGGTTTGAATCGATTCTCTACAATCTCCAGGTCGCGCTCGGGTATGAGGGTGGCGGTCTTGCCTGGCTGCCCGGCCAGGGAGGATTCAACACGCTCACCCATCTCAAGCCGCTTCACGGCTACTGGGTGCGTTCCGTCGCCGATGACTGCCTGGTCTATCCGGGGTTCATCCCTCCGCCCGGCCGCGAGGCCCCGGCCAAATCAGTGACGCTGGCCGTTGCTCCCTCGCGCGCCTGGATGTCGCTGTACGGCCGTGGCATTACACTCGACGGCGAGGAGTTGCCGGCGAATGCGACTGTTGAAGCGTACACTGAAGACGGCGTCCGCTGCGGTCAGG
>JAGLXI010000203.1 GCA_023132995.1 Candidatus Zixiibacteriota bacterium
AATCCAGCCGATTGGACGCTGGTCAGTCTCGACAAGCCGGACCGGCAATATCCCTGGATTCCCGGGTATGACGTGTCCGGTGTCGTTGTAGAAACGGGAAGCCACGTGTCCGACTTCGACGCCGGCGATGCCGTCTTCGGCCAGCTCTATCCTACACCGGCAGGCGCGTACGCGGAGTACGCCGTCGTCCCACCCTCCCAAATGGCACGGAAGCCGGCATCCCTCGATTACTTGGAGGCTGCGGCGATGCCGACGGTCGGACTGACCGCGTGGCAGGCGCTGTTCGGCGCTGGGCAACTGTCGGCGGGACAGACTGTCCTCATTCATGCCGCCGCGGGAGGTGTCGGGCATATCGCCGTGCAACTGGCCAAATGGAAAGACGCGCGTGTCATTGGAATAGCGTCGGGACGGAACGCGCCGTTTCTGGACGAATTGGGTGTCGACGAGTTCGTTGATTACACAACCACTCGTTTCGAGGACGTGATTCGCAAGGTGGATGTAGTGCTGGAGATGTTCGGCGGCGACACGGTCGAGCGTTCGTTGGGCGTCTTGAAGAAAGGCGGTATTTTTGTTTCCATCAAGCGCGCACACGCACCGGAAGTCGCCGCGCAACACGAGATACGAAGTAGGTATATTCTCGCTCAGGCGAATACCGCCGATCTCCAATACCTTGCCACTCTGGCTGACGAAGGGCATCTAAAGCCACATATCAGTACCGTCCTGCCGCTGTGTGAAGCGCGCAGGGCGTTCGAACTCAGTCAGAAGGGGCATACGCGGGGGAAGATTGTTCTGCGGGTAGTGGAATGATACGTTCTGATTATCGGAAACATCGCTTCTATCTATGGTATTGTGGGAATAGACCAGAGGATATATGACCAATCTCCTGATATGATAAGGGGATGTATGGCCTACGCCGCTAGCAAGGGAGGGGTTATAGCTGCCACCCGCTTTCTGGCTGTTTACTGGGCCAGGTATAACATAAACGTCAATTGCATCAGTCCCGTCGGATCCCGGTTCTGCTCGATCATCTCCACCAGAGCCCGCAGTTGCACCCCGGTCTTTTTTAACTCTCCTTTTATATTGATCATTTCATAGTGGCCAGGATAAGAATAGTATTCGATCAAATCGCCCTCTTCGGGGTGATCCTGGCGATACTCCTGATATATGAGTCTAATCCGTCCCTTGGGGCCGATGAACTCTTTATCGCTGAAGTTGCGATAGTTGCGTGCCCAACCCACCTCGTAGGTGCCTACCGATCCATCGCTCCGTTCGGTGCCTGTTTCCTTTGGGAATATATTTAAATCAAGGGGACAAGGCAAGTGTTTTTGGGGAGACAAAAAAAGAGTGCGAGATGAGTATCCCGCACTCCTGAAATTCCTATCTGCCGTGCGCTAAAGACACCGGTTCGGCTATCTCTCAAAGGGACGAACCGTGAGGCTTCGGCCTATGGGTTGACCGTTTTGCCCTTCTACCGAATCAACACAAGCTTCCTTGTGGCGGTGAACCGGCCCGCGACCATCCGGCACAGATATACACCACTGGCCACATCTCGACCGACAGCGTCTTTACCATTCCATACCACTGAATAGCTGCCGGGGAAACGTTCTCCCTCCACCAGCGTCCGAATGCGCTGACCCGTCAACGCGTAAAGGGACAGACGCACGGCGCTGGCCCTGGCGACATCATAGGGGATGATGGTCTGTGGGTTAAACGGGTTCGGATAGTTCTG
>JAGLXI010000204.1 GCA_023132995.1 Candidatus Zixiibacteriota bacterium
CTGTGTGCAAGCGTAGGTCAACAGACGTTAGCCCCAGGGGTTATCATCGGTCCAGATCTGGCGTTCTGGACAAAGGTTCTTCGCTTTGCCGGTACACTCGTCGCCAGGCAGCGATACCTGCCCGGTTTAACGGTGAACAGCAACGACTATAAGGCTTTCTGGGGACCGCTCTTTACCGGCGATGATGCAGCCCAGCTCGCAACACTGGCCACGGCGATGCCTCCAGTTTGCCGAGCGCTCTCTGAGTCAGAGAAGACCTCTTCCCCAACAATGCCCGCGGCCTCCCTTCTCAAGCGATTCACTGCGCATATGGTAGACCAACTGATCCGGCTCGCAATATCGGAAGACTCTCTATTTCGGCCAAAATATGGAGACATTGAGCAGCCTACGTTTGAAAGCGTTCATGACTCCTGGCTCTACGCACTCCAAGATTCCGACAGCACCGTCGTAGGCAACCAGGTTGAGCTGGCACAACTTGCCGACCAAATACGCACATGGCACCGGCCTATCGAGATCTCAGCAACCTCTCCCCTCCGGTTGTGCTTTCGCCTCGAGGAACCAAAGACCACGGAGGAGCGGAGCAAAAAACAGGCAGGTCCTTCAGAGGATAGGTGGTATGTCCGCTACCTTCTCCAGGCGTACGACGATCCGAGCCTGCTCATCCCGCTTGAGGATGCGTGGCCGACAAAGGAGTGCAAGGTATCTGCGCTGAGGCGGTACAGTGTGAACGTAGCGGAGCATATGCTCTCTTCGCTGGGACAAGCGGCAGGACTCTGCCCCCATATCTCCGCCAGCTTAGAGAACGCTGCGCCGGCTGGGTACTCGCTCGATACAACAGCCGCGCACGTATTTCTAACCGAGAAGGCGACCCTCTTAGAACAGAATGATTTCGGCGTAATGCTCCCCGCCTGGTGGACCCGCAAGGGAACAAAGACACACCTATCGGTTCGCGCCAAGGTCAAGAGCCCAAAGATGCAGGGTGGCGGAGGCCTATCGTTGGAGAACGTGGTCCAGTTCGATTGGGAACTGGCCCTCGGTGACAGGAAGCTCACCCAGCGCGAACTGGAGACGTTGGCCAAGTTGAAAGCGCCCCTGGTTCGGCTCCGCGGCCAATGGGTAGAGATGAACGCGACAGAGATCCAGGCAGCGATCGAATTCTGGAAGAACAAGGTCCCCGAAGAGGCGAGGGTTCGTGATATCGTGCAGATGGCCCTTGGAGTTAAGGACGCTCCAGGTGGGTTTGATTTCGGCGGGGTTAAGGCAACCGGTTGGATCGGGAAGCTGCTTAAGCAATTGGATGGAAGAACGGAGTTTGAGGAACTCGTTTCTCCGAAGGCTTTTTCGGGCGTGTTGCGTCCGTACCAGGTGCGCGGGTATTCGTGGCTCTCTTTTCTGCGCAACTGGGGTTTAGGCGCGTGCCTGGCCGACGATATGGGGCTCGGTAAGACGATTGAGACCTTAGCGATGATTCAGCGGGATTGGGAGGCCGGGGACAAACGGCCGGTCCTTTTGGTCTGTCCAACGTCCGTGGTGAACAACTGGCAGAAGGAGGCCTCTCGGTTCACCCCAAAGCTTCCGGTGTTGATCCATCACGGTGCCAACAGGAGACATGGGGCAGCATTCGCAAAACAAGCGCAGGAGCACGTAATGGTGATCTCAAGCTACGGGTTGCTGCAACGCGACATCAAATCCTTGCAGAAGGTGCCTTGGGCCGGTGTGGTCCTTGATGAAGCGCAGAACATCAAGAACCCTGAGACCAAACGGGCGCGCGCCGCGCGAACTATAGAAGCGGACTACCGGATCGCCCTCACCGGCACGCCGGTGGAGAACAACGTCGGCGACCTGTGGTCGATTATGGAGTTCCTGAATCCCGGTATCCTTGGGACTCAGACCGATTTCAAGCGCAACTTCTTCATTCCCATTCAGGCACAGCGCGATCCGAGTGCCACCGAACGGCTGAAACGAGTTACAGGACCATTCATTCTCCGCCGACTGAAGACGGACAAGTCGATCATCTCCGATCTGCCCGAGAAAATGGAGATGAAGGTCTTCTGTACGCTGACCGAGGAGCAGGCCTCTCTGTATGCCGCCGTACTGAAAGAGGTAGAAGAGTCGCTGAGTTCCGTCGAGGGTATACAGCGCAAAGGCGTGATCCTCGCCACGCTCTCCAAGCTAAAGCAGGTCTGTAACCATCCGACGCAGTTCTTGGGCGATAACTCGCGACTTCCCCATCGCTCGGGCAAGCTGGATCGGCTGACGGAGATGCTGGAGGAGATCATAGCGGTCGGGGATCGGGCGCTCATCTTCACCCAGTTTGCCGAGATGGGGAAGCTCTTAAAACGGCACCTACAAGCGATGTTCGGCTGCGAGATCCCGTTCCTCTACGGTAGCGTCTCCAAGCGGAAACGAGACCATATGGTCGATCGTTTTCAAGATCAGGACGGCCCGCCGATCTTCCTCCTCTCACTCAAGGCCGGCGGTACGGGGTTGAACCTCACCGGTGCCAATCACGTCTTCCACTTCGACCGCTGGTGGAA
>JAGLXI010000205.1 GCA_023132995.1 Candidatus Zixiibacteriota bacterium
TGTTTTGGACTTGACTGCCGGTGTGCCGGTCGTAGCTTAGGATTGATTGTATCACCCGTAACTGCCCGACAGGAAAGGCGATGATATGAGATTATGGTTTGCAAGAGTGGCTCTGATGCTGCTGTGTGTCCATCTCGGCAGCGTCGCAAGCGGATCAGCCTACACGGCTGACAGCTATTTCGAATATGTCAAATCCGTCTACAATCAGCACGAGAAAGAGCTGAGCGGGTTTCTTGCGACGGAACTCGAGACTTTCATGCGCCTGTTCCCGCAGGACGATCATGTCGCCGAGGCCTCTTATCTCCTGGCCCAGGTCTATCTCGAGAGAGGAAAAGAACACCAGGCGCTGGCGGCGTTTTTCAAGACGCTGTATCTCTATCCCGGCTCCGATATTCACCCTTCGGCGGTTGAGGCGGCTCACGAGATCATTGCGAAAAACAGAGGTTATAAGGACAAGAAGGAAGAACTGGCCCGGATTATCGACGGCGACTTCGCGGGCGGCACTTCGGCGGACAGGCATTATCGTTACGCGGCCTTTCTCTATGGTCTTGGTCAGTCAAAACTCTACGACTGGTCACTGATCGAGTTTGGCGATTTCGTGACCAAGTTTAAGGACGATGCCCGAAACGAGGAAATCCAGATCTGGATCGCCGATACTTATGCGGCCAAGGGTGAGAACGAAGCGGCCGTCGCCTCCTATCTGAAATACGAACGGCTCCATCCCGGCAGCGACAAACTGCCCGGCGTCAAATACCACCGCGCCACGCTGCTGAGCGAAAAGATCAAGGATTTCGAGCGCGCCACGGAAGTGCTGACGGACGTGGTGGACAATCACCCCGCAAGTGACCACGCCGCCGCCGCCATCTACGCTCGCGCCCGGATAAAGGCATCCAAATTCAAGGATTACGACGGCGCTATTGCCGATTATCGCAGGCTGGTCACCGACAGACCGCAGCATGACAAGGCCGTTGAGGCCCTGCTTGCCGTTGCCGCCTTAAGCGCCGACAAATTGAAAGCTTACCGGACCGCCATCGGCGCTTACGAGGAAGTCGTCGACAACTACCCCGGCGACAATCGAGGCATTGAAGCACTGGAAGAATCAGCCAAGATATATCTCAACAAGCTCAAGGACCCGCTGGCCGCGGCCGCGCAGTATGCAAGGATAGCCACCCAATTCCCAACCAGTGACGGGGCCGCCGGGGCATTGTTCAAGGCAGCCGAGATATGTGAGAAGAAACAGAAAGATTACGACAAAGCCGTCGAATATTACCAGCTGGTTACGACCATGTTCCCCGACTCCAAATTGGCCGGCAAGGCCCGGGAGAAGATTACCAGGATCGTGGAGAAAATGGACGAGGGATAAGCCCGACGCGGCGAGGCTGCGTCGTCCGATTCAGCAGCGGTATCATCCGGCAAAAAGTATGATCTCCCATTTACCCGGCACTCCCCATATTAGAATAAAGGCGGCAACCTGACCGGCTGCCGCCTTTAGAGTATCCGTGAAAACCTGCCGGTTACTTCATAAGATGCATCATCGTGAACACATAGTAACCGGCATAGTCGTTAATAAGCTGTGCCTTGAACGTGCTCCCATGCCCGGCCTCGATCTCTTCCAAATACCAGACCGGTTTATCCAGTTTGGAGAGTACGTAGGCGAAGCGCCTGGGATCGGACGGCGGCACCCGGGGATCGTTGTATCCGGCTGTAATCAGGATCGGCCGGGTGACAGCGTCGGCGTAGAAGATTGGCGAGAGCTTCCGGGTCAGATCGCTCCCGACGGGACCATACTCCTTTTCCCACCCTTTGGCAAAAACCTGGCTGGAATTGCGGTTGGTGTGATCGACATCCGAAACACCCACTATCGACACCACGCAGGCCAGCTTGTCGGCGGCTTGAGACGCCAGCCAGTTGACAACATAACCACCGTAGGAAGCACCCCAGACGGCGATCTTATCCGGGCTTGACCAGCCTTCCTCAATCAGGTAGTCCAGGGCTCTTTCACAGTCGATCAACGACGCAAACCTGCCCTCGAGATTGTCGGCTCTCTCGTAGGCCGGGCCATACCCGGTTGAACCACGAACATTAGGAAACATCACTACAAATCCCTTGCTCAGGGCAAAAGCGATATTACGCTGGAAGTAGGGGCGGCTCTGCCCCGGCGGACCACCATGGTAGTTGACGATGGCCGGGTTCGAGCCGTCTTTCTTCGCCCCCTTGGGAGTATACAGGAGCGCCGGAATCTCCCAACCATCCTCGGAGCGGTACCGAATCACTTCGACATCGATATCAGAGAAATCAAAGCCGAAAGTGGAGATCGTACCCAGTTGGCTGACCTCCGTGTCACCCGGACGGAACTGGAATGCGGTCGGCGACACCTTCGGTGATGAGAAACTGAACACGACATCACCAACGTCGTTGGCCGAGAGTTCCCCGGCGACACCAATATCGGGCTGGGGGACATCGACCGGGTTACCATCCATGTCGAAAGCCGCCAGTTCGGAGTAGCCGTCGTTATTGAGGCCGATTACGGCAATACCCTTCTTCCTTATCAACAGGAAATCCTCGGTTTCCTTGCCCGGATCATGGAGAACCTTGAACTCCTTCGGCTTGGAGGGATCAAGCACGCAGAACTTCATAAACTCATCATCTTTTGACTTGGTGGATGTCAGTACCAGCAGCTGGCCATCCTGCCGGAAGGACGCCCCCCAAATCAGCGTGATGTCCGACAGATCGGTTATTGCACCGGTGGCGATATCGAACATGGCCAGTTGGTTTTCCGAGAACGACTTCCATCGCACAAACAGAAGCTTGCCCTCACGGTAGTCGGTCGGGTAATAGGCACCCTCTTCGAAATAGAGCGTGTCAAGCGTTTCGGTTGAGATTGTGTATCGGCCGATTCGCATCTCGGAACGGTCATCGATATATAAGTAGAACTGGTCTGCGTTGTCATCGTCAAAGATCACACCGGCAAAGCGTACCGAGCGACTTTCCAGTAGCGGTCGGAACTGCCCATCGCGAGTAAAGTACCAGATATCGTGCATCTCATCGCCAAACTTGTTGACACTGACTAGGGTGAAGTCACCCGATGGGTGGACGGAATAGGAACTGATGGTGAACCCTTCGTCGGTCCAACTGTTGGGTGTCATCTGGTGTGGCCAGCCCATGGGACCATCCGTGTAGAATAGGGCCTGACTCTCTCCGGTAATTCTCATGAGGAAGTACAAGCGCCCGGTATTGTCGATCTGCGGGCTGCCAATGTAGTCAATCCCGAGCAGGAACGACAAGTCTTTCCTGACCGGCTCCCAATAATTCGACGCTTCCAGGTACTCTTTGGTAGCGGCGTTGTTGGTGTCGATGTAGGCCATGATCCGAGCCGTGTCGGTTGTAACCCACTGGTCAATGTCCTCCAGAAGTTTGTTGATCGGCTCCGTATCCTGAGCTGGAGTAGCCGAACAGAGCGCGAGTACCGCCATCATGGCGACGAGTTCAGTCTTGAAGCTCATTTGATCCTCCATGCGGTTAGTCGGTTTTAGTGAAAATATACATTCTCACTTTTGGCGACAAGCGATTTTATGGTAAACCGAGGTTTCCCATATGAGGGTTCAAGAAACACAATTCACGTCTTTCAGTATCTTGAATATGCAAAAGGCTCCTCGAATGGTCAAGAACTAACCCGTTTCCCTGAGTGAGCGGGTCCATGAACTTGAAAAAACGATGGCGTTCTTCTATTCTGCCGCTCTTAACGCCCCGCCAACCCCAGCGATGGGACGGTGATGAAGAGGTAGACGATCGGCATTGAGATGTCAACCAGCCTGCTGTCTACAGAATGTGGATCGGTGGCCCTGGCTGGTTGACCTCGGCTCTCACGGGATAGGAAAACGCATCACCGAATCCAAAGAGGTGGTTACGGCAAATGCTTCATGGGCATTCGAGCGTAGTCGAGCCACCGTGCATCGTAATGAGTATCCCCAGAAGTAGCCCGACAAGGCCCCCGGCAGCGGACAATATGAGCCTTCCGTATGCAGCCCCCAAATCATCGACGCCGCTGCCGCTTGTCACTGCTGTACCCACACCCAGCCCGATGGCAGTTCCAAGTGCCATACCCAGAAGCGCATATCCGGCTTTGAAGCTCCGGTTTTCGTGATATCGAACAAGCTGCAATTCGTTCGCTTGGAAAGTGTATTGCACACTATCGAAGGCGGTGTGAACGAATGTGAGTGTCTGGTTGGCCAGGTCTATGGATGTTAATCGTCCATTAAACACTCTGTTCCGAATTGTGGCTATCGTTATCCGATTGTCCACTCCCATTTGAGTTGAGAGATAGAAGAGGCATCCGGAATCAGTACTGTCAGCGGAGGCCTGAGCCGAACCGGCGGTCGCCAGTATGATACAGATCAGGACCTGCTTCCACTTCATCCTTTTCTCCCTGTCCAAATGTCCAAGTGTCAATTTCATTATGAAGGCGCTGATACGGATGTGCAAGCACAAAATCTCTTCGATCTGTCAAGAATTTCCCCGTTTCCCCAAGTGACCAGTTCTATGATCACAATACAAGTAGTCTTTGCCGTCGCCAATTCTCCTGAAGCCCTCTTCCGGCTGCTATTTGCCTGCACAATGTGATATCGACCGCCGGAATGTTGTTTGCCACGACCGGTCTGTTGCTTATATTACCGGTTGCTCTTTTGCCGGAGATACAATGGGAAACAACCATAGCCGCAACCAGAGAAACCAGCAGTACCTGCACGTCAAGGGCGCGCGGGAACACAACCTGCAGAACATAGACGTAAGAATCCCGCGCAATACGCTGACCGTCATCACCGGCCTTTCCGGTTCCGGCAAGAGTTCGCTGGCCTTTGACACCATATATGCCGAGGGCCAGCGCCGTTACGTGGAGTCGCTCTCGGCCTATGCCCGGCAGTTTCTCGGTCTCATGGAGAAACCGGATGTCGATTTCATCGAGGGGCTCTCGCCCGCCATCTCCATTGAGCAGAAGGGGAGTCTGAAAAACCCGCGTTCGACAGTGGGCACTGTCACGGAGATATATGATTACCTTCGGTTGCTCTTCGCCCGTGTTGGGGTGCCGCACTGCCCCGAGTGCGGGGAGCCGATTGCACAGCAAACGGTCGAGCAGATCGTCGACTCAGTCCTGACCTTCGAGGAGGGTGCGCGGCTCATGGTACTGGCGCCCCTGGTGCGCGGCAAGAAGGGCGAGCACAAGGACATTATCGATCAGGCCCTCAGGGAGGGGTTTATCCGCCTGCGTGTCGACGGGGAGGTCATTGAGACCGATTCTGAAATCGAGCTGGACAAGAAGAAAAAGCACACCATCGAGGCGGTCGTGGATCGGTTGGTGGTCAAAGCCAAGTCCAAGCGGCGGTTGGCTGACTCGGTCGAGATCGGCCTCAAGACCGGTAGCGGTACGGTGCTGGTGAATGTCAAGGGCAAAGACCTTCTCTTCTCGGAGCAGTACGCCTGTCTCAACTGCAACATCAGCTACGACGAACCCTCGCCGCGCATGTTCTCGTTCAATTCTCCCTACGGCGCCTGTCCGATGTGTGACGGCCTGGGGCAAAAGATGGAGATCGACCCCGACCTGGTCGTGCCAGACCGCTCGTTGTCGATCAGCGAGGGCGCCATCCGCCCGTGGGGCGGGGCGGAGATGTCCAACTGGTATCGCTACATGCTCCGGGGCGTGGCCAACCACTACGGGTTCAAGTTCAGCACTCCCTTAGAGAGGCTTCCCGAGAAAGCGCAGAGAGTCATTCTCTATGGATCGGGACGGCAGGAGATCGTGTTTGAGTTTGAGCACACCTCCGGGAAGGGGAGAGGCTCAGGTGTATACAAGTCATCCTTTGAGGGTGTCATCCCGCACCTGGAGCGTCGCTATCGGCAGACCGAGTCCGCCGGTGTGCGGCAGTGGATCGAGCACTACATGTCCATTACCGATTGCCCGGTCTGCCACGGGGCGCGCCTGCGACCGGAAGCCCGTTCCGTGATCCTGGATCGCGAGACTATCGACAGCGTGGTCGCCATGTCGATCAAGGCGGCGAGCAGGTTTTTCAAGGGCATCAAGTTGAACAAACGGCAGCAGACTATCGCGCGACAGATACTCAAGGAACTGCGCGAACGCCTCGGGTTCCTCAGCGATGTGGGACTCGACTACCTGACACTCGACCGGGCCGCCTCCACGCTTTCCGGTGGGGAAGCGCAACGTATCCGGCTGGCGACGCAGATCGGCTCGCGATTGGTGGGAGTGCTCTACATTCTCGATGAACCGTCGATAGGCTTGCACCAGCGCGACAACCGCAAGCTGTTGAATACTCTCTGCGAGCTGCGTGACATCGGCAACACAGTGCTGGTGGTGGAGCATGACCGGGAGACGATAGAGGCCGCGGATTATGTCATCGATCTCGGACCGGGCGCCGGAGTACACGGCGGCCAGGTGGTTGCCGCGGGCAAACCGGCAGCCATCAGAAGGTGCAAGAAATCAATCACTGGCCAGTATCTCTCCGGAACCAGGAAAATTGACACTCCTGCAGAACGCCGTGAATCGAACGGCAACTACATCACTCTCAAGGGCGCTCGCGGTAACAACCTCAAACGCGTGGATTTGAAGCTACCCCTGGGGGTATTGGTGGTCGTGACGGGAGTCTCAGGATCGGGGAAATCGACGCTTATCAGCGAGACCCTCTACCGCGTTCTGGCGCGCCGGTTCTACAGTAGTCGTTCGGCACCGTTGCCGTATGACGGCGTGGACGGCCTGGAGCATATCGACAAGGTAATAGATATCAACCAGTCCCCCATCGGGCGCACGCCGCGCTCCAACCCGGCAACTTACACGGGCGTTTTTACTCATATTCGTGACCTGTTTGCGGGCCTCCCGGAATCTCGGGCGCGCGGGTACCTGCCTGGTCGGTTTTCCTTCAACGTCAAGGGAGGACGCTGCGAGGCCTGCCACGGCGACGGTATCATCAAAATCGAAATGCACTTCCTTCCCGATGTCTACATACCTTGCGAGGTCTGCAAGGGGAAACGGTACAATCGGGAGACCCTGGAGATCACGTTCAAGGGCCGGTCGATAGCGGATGTGCTGGACCTGACGGTTGCCGAGGCGCTGGCGTTCTTTGAGAACATCCCCCGCATCAAGAACAAGCTGCTGACACTGGCCAACGTCGGCCTCGGGTACATTCGTCTTGGTCAGCAGGCCACAACCCTGTCAGGTGGCGAGGCGCAACGGGTCAAGCTGGCCACCGAGCTATCCAAACCGGCCACGGGACAAACCCTTTATATACTCGACGAACCGACCACCGGGCTGCATTTCGAAGATATCCGCATGTTGCTCCGGGTCTTGAATGAACTCGTCGACCGGGGCAACACGGTGCTGGTAATCGAGCACAACATGGATGTCGTCAAAACCGCCGACTGGATAATCGATATCGGGCCGGAAGGCGGAGACGACGGCGGCAGGATCATTGCAACCGGCGCTCCCGAAGAGGTAGCGGAGATGAGCAGAACTTACACCGGGCAGTACTTGAAACAAGTGCTTGGAATCTCGTAAGTGAACTCCCCGGCACTGGTGAGTTCGACCTATGGCTCCAGCCTGGTCCCTTTCAGAAATACTTGAAAGCATACAGAAACGAGGGTAGCCCGTCTCAGTCCTGTTGCCGCAGGATTGTGAGGGACAGAATCGGCTCCCGCTCGGCCCACTACTGCCCACGCTGCCAGAGGTTCTGACAGTCGCTGCTGACCGACTGCCGTATACAAAGAGAGCGGAGGAGATATCCTCCGCTCTCAAACTTGCGTACCGGATTGCTCAGCGCCGCTACTTGGCAATCCACCAGCAGTCGGGTGGTTCGGGGCCGTCATTGAACATGTAGTCTATCAAGTAGACCAGGTCGGCAATGTCAATCGGCTCAACGCCGCTGGCGTTGACATCCGCCTCAAGCATACAGGCCGGTTCCGGGCCCTGCTGGAACATGTAATCCACCAGGTAAACCAGGTCGGAGATGTCGATCTGGTCATCGGGGCTATTGTCGATATTTCCCCTGAAGCCCTGGCAGCAACTGGCGCCGTAGGTAACCGAACCGTCCACTGCCTCGGTCGTGTACGCGGCCATGTCACCGGAGAAGGTGGGCAGGCGCTCAATGAAACCTGACAGGTACCCGCCGATGACAATCGCCGCCTCCTGGTCAAGAACGGGACTGCCGTCGATGTGGAAGTAGACCTTCAGAATAGGGCCGAAACCGGGTTCGAGAGCGGGTGATGTGCGGAACGGGGACGCCACCAGCTTGATGTACAGTTTCTTGCTGGTCGGGATATACTGGGAAAGAGTCTGTTTTTCGAAGTACTCCGTGCGGCAACCGGCGGTCGAGAAGGAGTCATACTCCAGATCAAGATCACCTGCATACACAACGGGAATTTTTATCTCATTCAAGTAGATCGTATTGCTTCCGAAGATCACCACTTCCACGTCCGAGCCGGGATCCTCCGTGTTGGAGTTGTTGGCATATATTGTGTCAGCCAGGATTCCGATGCAGCCGAAGGTGGTAGCATCATACTGGTCGTCGCCGGAAGCCACTCGAACGGTAACGTCGTAAAGACCCCTCTCCGTGTAGAGATGGGATACCGACGGGCCAAAGGCCGAATCGCCGTCACCGAAGCTCCAGCTCCAGGAGTCAACGCTCAGCTTGGACGACGCCTCGAAATTGACCTCCAATGGTATCCAGCCCCATGTTGTGTCGGCGTCAAAAGAAACCATAATCTCGGTCAGCGCCTTGATGCAGAAGTTGGCGGTGGGGTTGTCATGGTACAGATCAAGCCAGTCGCCCGCCTCGCGATAGAAGCTCTCCCCGGGGTGGGAGGCCGACCGCACTGAAACCCGATAGTCGGCGCCCAGCAGCACCGGGATATCCGAGGTCCGGTCAAAGGCATGACCGCCGTCCGAGAGGTTTACGTAAAGGTAGAACTTACCTCCGCCGATGGCGATCGGTATATCGAGGTCGATTGTATGAAAGCCTCTGTACTCGATGGTCCCCGACTTGGTGGCCAGGATGCCCGAAAGCCCTCCGGTCTCGAAGGTGTCGTAGATGGTCAACGTGTAATTCACGTTATCAGCGGCGGTGTAGAAGCTCACGGCATGGAGGAGTTCACCGTCGACAGCCGTGAAGGCATTGAAGGCTTCGGTGACGCCGGTTTTCGTGTCCCGCCAGCCGTGATAATCGTGGTAGTAGATGCGGTCGTATGCCAGCGGCACAACATCCTGGAACGAGATGGCGCCCATTTCCGGGTGCTGGCAGCAGTGCTTGTCGTAGTAGGAGATCCAGAAATAGCCACTGTAACACCAGTTCCCCCAACTGTTCTTGCACAACCAGGCGCCCGGCTGCGGCGCTTGCGTACTGAGATTATCGTCCCAGCCGATAATGGCGATAGCGTGGTTGGGATCA
>JAGLXI010000206.1 GCA_023132995.1 Candidatus Zixiibacteriota bacterium
CCCTTTTCAATCAACACCTCAAAGCCCGTTTTGACGAGCATGGCCAGCCCCCCGCACAACACGGCCTGTTCCCCGAACAAGTCGCCGACGGCTTCGTCTTCAAAGGTCGTGGCAATGAGCCGCTTCTTATCGAAACCGATAGCTTGTGCCAACTCAATGACGTCCCGACGGGCATGGCCGGAGACGTCCCGGTGCACGCCGTAGAAGGCCGACAGCGACCGGTCTCCCAGATACTTCTCCCTGACGGCGTCTCCGGGGGCGTGCGGCGCAAGGAGGATAATGTCGCAATCGGAGGGCGGCCTTACCATACCGAAATGCACCGACATGCCATGCAGAAATAGCAGGCGGCATGGTTTGTTCGATGGAAGATTGGCTCGAACATGTTCCTCATATACGCGGCCGTGCAGGTGGTCGGGAAACGCAAAGCAGATACAGGACGGGTCGGTGGCCCTGATCGCCTTGGCAATCGTGTGCACAGCCTCGAAGCCGTCCTTTTTGGCGGCCACCCGGGATCTTGACCGGGGCCGGAGACCGATAGCGACGCTGTACCCTGAGTCACGCAGATTCAGGGCGATAGCCCGTCCCTGCGACCCGTAGCCGATTATCACGACTGTTCTGGTAATAGCTTGAGGTTTTCGCATGTTGAAAATATAAATTGCCGATTGACATTTGCCAACCGCCATATTGTTTGATGACAATGGAGCAAGCGGTGATCAAATTGGTGCGGCAGGCCCTCGAGGAGGATGTCGGCTGCGGGGACCTGACGTCATTAGCCTGTTTTCAGCCCGACACGATCAAGGCCGGGATCGTCGCCAAGTCTGACGGTGTCCTTTCCGGGTTGACGCCGGCGCAGTTAGTTTTTGGGATCGTCGATTCGGCAAATCAGATTCGGGTTCTGTCTGGCGACGGTGACCCTTTCCGGGCGGGTGACCGGATCGTGGAAATCGAAGGTCTGAACCAGACCATCCTTACAGCGGAACGGACCGCTCTCAACTTCATGGCCCATCTCAGCGGCGTGGCCACGCTGACCAGTCGCTTTGTCAGGGCGGTTACAGACGTCGAGGGCCGCTGCCGGATTCTTGACACGCGTAAGACGACCCCCGGCTGGCGCTACCTCGAGAAGCAGGCGGTGATACATGGGGGCGGCATGAATCATCGCCTCGGTCTCTACGATATGATGCTGATCAAAGACAACCATATCGCCTCGGCCGGTTCCATTGCGGCCGCCGTGAAGCAGGCCCGCGAGTATCTTGCCACAAGGGATTTCCGCCTCCAATTCGGTAATACCGGCGAGAGTATTGAGATCGAGGTGGAAGTCACGACCGAGGCGGAGATAACCGAGGCGATTGAGGCCGGAATCACACGGCTGCTTGTTGACAACCAGTCGCCGGAATCTCTCAGGCATCTGGTTCGGCTGGCGAGGGAACTCAACCCCCGCGTCAGACTGGAAGCGTCCGGCAACGTGACCCTCGATAACGTGGCCGAGATAGCCGCCTGCGGTGTTGATTTCATTTCCGCCGGGGCTTTGACGCATTCCGCGCCCGCCTGTGATTTCTCCCTGAAGGTTCTCGGTTAGAATGACGGGCGGCGCCGAGCTTGAGGGGTTGGCGGATGACCTTCTACTCAGGATACGGTCACGGCCCGGCGCGGTAGTGAGCGTGCGGTCGCTGGCAAGGCGTTTTCGGACGGACGAATCATCCGTAACGTCCGCCCTGCATCTGGTGCGCGACTGGGGGTATAAGCTTCGCCTGAGCCGATCCGACGTGACGTTTGTCTCGGCGCCGGATATTCTCTCAGCGACTGAGATCACTCATGGACTCAAAACGAAGATGTTCGCTCGAACGGTATTCGCGTATCGGTCGGTCAAGTCCACCAATGACCTTGCCGAGCGGGCAGCCGCCGACGGCGCGCCGCAGGGGACTGTCATAGTCGCCGAAGAGCAGACCCAGGGGCGCGGCAGGTTCGGCAGAGTCTGGCGTTCGCCGCCGGGAAGCGGCGTTTATATGTCGATCATTCTGCGTCCGCATTTTCAGCCCGGCCGGGCGCCGGCGGTGTCGATCATAACCGCCCTGGCACTGGCGGAAACGCTCGAGGTTCTTGTCCCCGGCAAAGTACGGATAAAATGGCCCAACGACGTACTGGTATCCCGAAAGAAAGTCGCCGGTATCCTGACCGAATTGACAGCCGACCAGAATCGCATCGAGCATCTCATAGTGGGCGTTGGTATCAACGTCAACCAGAAGACCGGTGATTTCCCGGAAGAACTGCGCGGCATGGCTACCTCGCTACGCCGATCAACCGGGAAGAAGCAGCGACGGGTGGAGCTGCTTCAGCGGTTCCTGGTCAACTTTGAGAGGGAGTACCAGCGCTACCAACGGAGCTTCCTGAAACCCTCGCGCGAGCGACTGCGGCGCTACTCGTCATTGATCGGACACGATGTCAATTTGGCGGTCGGCAAAAGGATTACTTCCGGTCGGGCGGTTGACATCGATGACAACGGCTGCCTGGTAATCGAGACCGCCACCGGCCTGAAGGCCATCTCCAGCGGTGAGGTGACCGTGGTCAGACAGTAGCGCGGCAGGGCTGAGAGCCTGTTTGGCTCGTCGTGATGGCAGCCTGTGACGGCAGCTTAATCCCAGAACTTGTAGCAGATAACGGGCGGCGGCCCGCCGACGAACATGTAGTCCACCAGGTACACGAGGTCACTGCTGTTAATAACAGATCGTATGCAACTGTGTGTGAAAGGGATTAGCGGAAGTGGTTTGTCACTTGGAACCGGAACATCTTCCCGGTGAGTCGCTTTGGGTGGTAACCCTGATCGAGTTCCGGATGCCGGTTGAACAACTGGGTGACGGCGTCGTCACTGTCCGATGTCAGTTCGATCATTATGAACTCATCCGAGAGCTTGACATAGGTAGGCCTCCCGAAGTCGTTATACTCGACGAGGTCACCTCCGGCTGCTGTGGGCACAACTGCCAGGGACAGGATCGCAGAAAGTACGAGCCAGGATTTCATGGTAGTCCCCTCCTTTACCTGCTAATAGGATAGATTCTAATATAGTCCGCAGTGCCCCAACCATAATCGAACTCGAATACCGTGAGGACATTCCGTGACTGGATGTCAAACAGAATTACGGCACCGGACTCCTGTGTTGAGCGGCCAACATTTACGCACAGTATCTTGTCGTCGGGTGTGACAGCCATGTTCCAAGGCTGAAACAGGGGCGAAAGGAAATGTGATTCATCGAGGTAATTGACAAGCGATTTGGTGTGGGGATCGTACTTCCGTATCTGGTGGTCCTCACCGGCACTGCCAATACCCCTGAGGAACACTAGCAGGTTGTTGAAAAACATGGAAAAGAATGCAAAACAACAACTGTTTTCCATTACATGTCATTCACGCGGAAGCGGGAACTCACTGGTATCAACGACTTCCTGGATGCCCGCTTTCGCGGGCATGACGAATCAACTGACTTCCGAGCATGACAAAACACTTTTTCAACAGCCTGCTA
>JAGLXI010000207.1 GCA_023132995.1 Candidatus Zixiibacteriota bacterium
TACTGGACACTAATCTTCTTCTTCCGCGAACGAGGGACACCGTTCCCCCTGAATCCGCCGCGCAATCTGATCACAACCGGTCCCTATGCCGTTTCTCGCAATCCGATGCTGGCCGGGTGGTTTATCGCGTTTTTCGGGATCGGCCTTTTACTCGGGTCGATAACTCTCTTTCTGATAGCCACCCCTCTCCTTATAGCTACCTTCACCACCTTCATAACACGAATTGAAGAGCCGGAACTTCAGATGCGCTTCGGTGAGGAGTATATCGAGTATGCGAAGCGGGTTCCGAGGTTCTTTCCGGGAACATCGCGGCTGCTCGGAGAAGGCTGTAAAACGTGGCGCGAAAGGTGATTGACGGACACAACACCCCACCCGGACATCTCCGAGTGGAGTGTTACTCATCGGAAGAAATGTCGCGACTAAGTTACTCCCCCTTCTTCGCCTCCATCTTGGCGCACTCGTCCATGCTGCGCTGGGCGAATGCGTGCAGCAACTCACCTGAATACGAACCTTACCCCTCCACCCCCCCACAAAAACACTACCACTTCCCCCCAAATTGCGCCTGCCTGTGCGGTAGCATATGAAGTACACCTCGACCGACAGCTCACGCAGATCTCAAAATCACTACCGATCCTGCCGGTCGATAATGAAAACCCACAAAACGAACCCATTTCCCGGGCATCTCCGCCGAACGGCTACTTCCTGGCTTGCTGATCAGAACCGCAGGTCGAGCCCCCCCGCGGTTCCAACAGCCAGTGTCAGGCCCACAGGGGGCCTGACCTACAGGATCTGCGGGTAGACGCCGCTTTCTACTATCGCAAGGTTACTGCCGGGCCTTCATCAGCTAAAGTAAGAAGGCGGGGTCAGACGCGCAAACTGGTTGTTACGACACAAGGGGGCGACACCGGTTCCCCCCTGTCTGACCGTTTGTGCATCAACGCATGTGCCGGCCACGTTCGCACTGTGGGTCGACCCTGAGCCACGGTGGCAGACTTTTCGGCCTCACCAACCAATAGTCTCGACAGATCGTCAAGGGTGTCGACTGCCACAATGGCGGTAATATGCCATTTGCGACTTGACAACACACAGCAAGATCAGTAAAATCAGCCATATGAAAATCGATACTGAGACAATTCTGAGTTACATCCGTCGCGAATCCGAACACCCGATGAAAATCAAGGAGCTGGCCAAAGCTCTGAATGTGCCGAGCGCCGACTATCACCGTTTCCGAAACGTCGTTAAGGAGCTGCTCGATTCGGGCCGGTTAGTGCGACTGAAGCGAAACCGCATCGGCCTGGCCTCGGAAATGAATATTGTGGTAGGGCGGATTTCCGTATCACGAGGCGGCACCGGCTTCGTGACGCCCGAAGGCGCCGATGATCAGAAAGGGGAGGATATCCTCATCCCGACGGCGCAGTTGGATACGGCGTTGAATGGCGACAAGGTGATGGTCCGGCTAACGGGCATGAGGGGCGATCGGCAGGCGGGCAGCGTGATCAAGGTTGTTGAACGAGCTGCCCGCAATATCGTTGGGGTTTTCCGGCGTACGCGCCACTTTGCAATTGTAGTTCCAGATAACCCGCGAATCCACCGTGATATCTACATTCCCGAGGCGGAGAGCGGGGATGCCCGTGACGGCGAGAAGGTAGTCGTCCAGATTACCATCTGGGACGATCCCCATATCAATCCTGAGGGCAGCGTAGTCGAGCGGCTGGGTTTTCCCGGTCAGCCGGGCGTCGACATGCTGACGATCATCAAGAGCCACAGCCTCCCCGAACAGTTCCCCGAAAAGGTGCTGGCGGAGGTGGAGCTTGCCGCCGTCATGCCCCCTGATCGCGAACTGGAAGGACGTCTGGACCTGACCAAAGAGTGTATTTACACTATCGATCCCAAGGATGCGAAAGATCACGATGACGGCGTCTCGGTCGAGAAGACATCCACCGGGTACCGGCTGGGAGTGCATATCGCCGATGTCTCGTTTTTTGTCCAGTCGAACACCGCCCTTGACAAGGAGGCCTTTGAGCGGGGGAACTCCGTCTACCTGCCCGGCCTGGTGATTCCCATGCTGCCCGAGGCCTTGTCCAATGATGTCTGCTCGCTCAAACCGAATCGTCGGCGGTTGGCGTTTTCGGTCTTTATCGACTTTGACCGGAAAGGCAAGGCGCTCAAGTGGGAACTGGCCGACACGATCGTCAAGTCGCGGGCGAAGCTGTCATACGAAGAGGTCCAGGGGTTCTTTGACACCGGTGACACGTCCAACCCTAAGATCAAGAGGGTGGCTCACAGTCTGATCCCGGCGCGTGAACTTGCCCGCATCCTGAGCAAGCGGCGTTTTGCCGAGGGTTCACTTGATTTTGATCTACCCGAAGCCAAGCTAGTTCTTGACGAAAAGGGAGAGGTGCTTCAGTTGGCGAGCCGCGTGCGTCTTGAAGCGCACCGTCTCGTCGAGGAGTTCATGCTGGTTGCCAATAGGGCCGTGGCTCTTGAAGTCTTCCGCCTTGCCCAGCCCTTTCTGTACCGGGTTCACGACAAGCCGGACCTCGACAAAATGGAGGAGTTCTCCGCGCTGATGGGCCGCCTTGGTTACAGGTTCGCGATCTCGCCCGGTCTCAAGCCGATCCATTTTTCGCGCTTTCTCGAAAAGGTCAAGGATCGCCCGGAAGCAGAGTTCATCAATGAACTGATGCTTCGCTCGATGCAAAAGGCTGTCTATCAGCGACAGAACATCGGGCATTTCGGCCTGGCCTTCACGCACTACACGCACTTCACTTCGCCGATTCGCCGCTACCCCGACCTGTTAGTGCACCGGTTGCTACGGCGTCTCAAGAACGGGCGTTATCCGGCGGCCTATGCCAGAGGGGTGGTGTCGGTGATAGACAATGTCGGTAAACATTGCTCTGACACAGAGAGAACGGCCGAGGCGGCCGAGCGCGAGGCGGTTCGGGTCAAACAGGTGGCGTTCATGGCTCGTCATGTCGGCGACGAATACACCGGCGTAATTTCCGGCGTGGCCGGCTTTGGGTTTTTTGTGCGGCTAGATGGTCTGGGCGCCGAGGGAGTTGTCCGTCTGTCGGCTATCGACGATGATTACTACCAGCATGATGAGAAGGGCTACCGGATTGTCGGCCGTCGCAGCGGGCGGATATTTCGCATGGGCGACAGCATCAAAGTAGGAGTGTTGCGCGTGGATGAGGTAGCTAACGAAATAGAGCTTTACCTGGCCGAAGAGGGCCGTAACAAGAAAGCGGCAGCCGGAAGCGGCCGGTCGGAAAACCGCGGTCGCGCTCAACGAAAGCACAAGAGAAGGAAAAAGTAGGGGATTGTCTACACGTGCAGGGAACCAAACTGGACAGAACCCGGCGCACGGTTGTTCTGCTGGACCCGTCGACCCCGAATGACAGAGGTATTGCCTGGGACCGGATAGGGCAGAGTTGCACGGAACTGGCCGAGTTGTACCAGACCGTCAAGGAGAGCCGCGTTGACCTGATCCTGGTGGACGAAAACCGCACCGATCTCACCCGCGCCGTAGCGACAAGGATTCGCCGGCACAACGGATTGACCGATATCTGGAAACTGAGCGGAGACGGGTCGCCCCTTGAGCCGGAGCCCGACTACATCGACGGCGTCCTTGCCGGAGAGACGGGCCCGGACGGACTGATCGGCAGAGTCGATCACATTCTGCGTGTCAAGGACCTGCTCGGTCGCTACCGGCTGGTAGGTCGCTCGACCAGGATGAAAGCCATGGCGGAGATCATCGAGCGCGTGGCTGTCACCGATATGGCAGTGCTCATAGTCGGCGCATCGGGTTCCGGCAAGGAGTTGGTAGCGCAGGCGCTGCATGGCAACTCATCCCGCAATGGAAATCCTTTCGTGGCTCTCAACTGCGGCGCCCTGGCCGAAGGAGTGCTCGAATCGGAACTGTTCGGTCACGAGAAGGGCGCCTTTACCGGCTCGGTGGCCAGGAGAGAAGGGCTTTTTCACAAGGCTGACGGCGGCACCATATTCCTTGACGAGATCGGCGAGACGAGAGCCGACACCCAGGTGAAGCTGCTGCGGGTGCTCGAAGACGGCACTTACTACCCGGTCGGTTCGTCGACCGTGCATCGAGCCAACGTGCGGGTCATTTCGGCCACCAATCGCGATCTTACGGAAGCCATTGCCGATCGCGAGTTCCGCGAGGATCTTTATTTCCGTATCGCGGTTGTGAAGATAATGCTGCCGCCGCTGTTGGAGCGCAAAGGTGACATTCAGCCCCTTCTGCATCATTTCTGGAAAGACAGCCCGGCGCTCTCGTACTCCGACTCGGCCCTGGATCTGCTGATGCGCTACGACTGGCCGGGCAACGTGCGCCAACTGAGAAACTTCACCGAACGGATGATTGCGCTCAAGGGAAAGGGGCTGGTCGATGTCGCGGACGTCCAGGCGTTCATCGATGAGCAGTACACCGGCGCCACCCATCTGCCCGTATCGACCGGAAAGACGGTGGAAGAAGCTGGGCAGGAACTCATCTACCGGGCCATCCTGTCGCTGGGCAACGAAATCAGGATGCTGCGCGACCTGATCACGGCCCACCTGCCGGGTGAATCTCCCCCAGATGGTTATGGGGCAG
The DNA here is from genome assembly GCA_023132995.1 of Candidatus Zixiibacteriota bacterium. Classification (GTDB taxonomy): domain Bacteria; phylum Zixibacteria; class MSB-5A5; order GN15; family FEB-12; genus JAJRTA01. The sequence goes on from JAGLXI010000207.1 coordinate 4,610, forward strand.
AGGAAACACCCGACATCGGGACCGTATCTCTTGAACGGATGGAGGAAGAGATGATCCGAAGAGTGCTCGATGAAACCAGGGGGAACCGAAAGGAAACCGCGCGCCTGCTCGGTATCGGGGAGCGCACGCTGTACCGTAAACTGAAGAAATACCGGTTAAGCTGAACTTGCGGAAAACCAGCGCCGCCCTGCTTTTCGTCCTCGCGTTCGCTTCTTCGACCCTGTCGCAGGAGTTGTCGACCGATGTCTACCCATCGGAGGACGAACTGCACGAGGCGCTACTCGCCGGCGATCTCGATTCGCTGCAGTACGTTATTCTGCTGGATATAGTCACTCACGGGATTGACTCCACCAACCGCTTCCTGCTCGACGAAATCCCCAACCTCAGCCACTTCCTGCCGGGCTGGAGAGCATTGATTACCGGGCTTGAGCGTGAACAGGAAACTCCCTTCCGCAAACCGCCCTCACGGCATCATGGATGGAAAGCGAACCTGCGTTACCGGTACGCCCAGCAGATCAGTGAGAATGGCCGGGCGCGTGACGGCACCGCGGGAGTTCTCCGTCTCAACGAACACTGGCGTGCCGGTTTCAACCTCCGTCGCGACTACGGAGGACACGAACATTTTGCGGGCCGCTCGATCCGCTATCGGAACAACTCCGGCACTGTGCGAGAATTAGAGTTGGGCAGTTTCTCTACGCGGCTGGGGCTGGGCACAGTATTCGGTCACCGGGGAAGGATTCTTAATCCTGTAGAGGATTTGAGCGGCGAATCGTTCCTGTTCCCGAACAATGGCGGGTTCAACGGGTTTCGCGCCCGGGTCGAGGGCTATGGCTCTGATTTGGATTTGCTGGCGTCTATAAGCCGCGATTCGGTGCACCGCCTTGTTGCCGCCGGTGTCATACTTTCCGCCAACGGGCTGCCGCTCCGACCCGGTGTGATTGTCAGCGTAAACCGACTGACAAACCGTGTCTCAGATCGGACAGTGGACGATCTCAAATACGGTCTCACCATTCGTCATGAGCACTCCCGCGGATACGCGGCGATGGAGCTATGCGCCCAGGCGGGGAAGCACTCGCCCCCAAGCGCTCTGGTTGTGGAGGGACGTCACCATTTTGAATCGGCCCAACTCAGGTTTGCCGGCTGGGCGTACAGCGACCATTTTCTCGACCTGACCGCCGGGAGCAAAGCAGCCGGTATTCAGCGCAAGATGAGACTGGACGAGGTCGACTTCGAATACTCGGCGAAACGACCCGGCCAGGAAGGCGGCCTGATCAAGTCGATTGTATTGCTGACATCCGACATCGAATTAGTGAACTCATTCTTGTATGCGGGAATAAACAGGGACACGGCCGACTATGATTTGCTCTCCGCGCTCGTGCGCCGATTTCGACCGGGCCTTTCCATACAAGTCGACTACCTGTCCAGAACCAGGAAGCGGGTGCGGACGACAGGCATCTCGTCAGATACCGAGCGCCGGATCCGGCTGGAGACCCGATTTACCACTGGCAATACGTCAATCAGGAGCTATATTGGCCATCACACGCAGGGTGAACGGCCGGACTTTCTGTCGGCCTTTCTGAGCCTGCAATACGAATCGCAACGGCTGGGCCGATTCGAAATATGGTCCAATTTATCCCGGTTCGACCCGGGTCGCTTGATGACAGATTACTGGTACTTGTACTTGAAAAGTGAGCAACCGCTGCAGGACAACCTGACAGCCGCCGTAAAGTTCAGCCGTACCTACCGACGTGGCTCCGACGAAAAGCATACAACGGTGGCTTCAATTGAACTGAGGGTGTGGATGTGACCGGTTGGATGAAACGCCTGGGGGTGACTCTCTTATCGGCTGCCGTCATGTTTCCTGTCGGGGCAGCCTCTGACGTTGTCGTCAATGAAGTAATGTCCAACGAACCGGGGGCGTTTCGGAGCCTCGAGTGGATCGAGTTGTATGTTGATTCTGCCGGCGGCGCCGCGATGGACGACTATGAGATAATCGCCGGTGATGACATGATCACTTTCCCGTCCGGTCTCGTTCTCAACGGCGGCGAGTTTTATATTGTCTGCCGCAGGTTGGTGTCGGCAGATGGGTCTCTCGGATTCGAGAGCAGGTGGGGTGACAGTTCCGGAATCTGGGGCGACTCGCCCGAGGAGGCAGTTCTGCCGATTCCTCAGGTAGCATCGTTTTCGCTCACCAACACCGGTGATGCGGTGGAATTGTACCGGCGCGGTGTGAAGGTCTCCGAACTCAGCTGGGATGCTGAAGGAAGTGACGGTGTGTCATGGGAGCGGGTTTCGCCGCAATCGGAGTTGATCCTTCAGTCGGTCGATCCCGATGGTTCCACGCCGGGCATAATCAATTCGCACACCCCCGTTGAACATGACCTGGCGCTGGAAGGCGTGGTGGCACAGAGCCATCAGGGATTGACATCTCTGACTTTCATGGTGCTGAATCGCGGTCTGGCTGTCATCGCAGGAGCTGAGCTATCCGTGTACACGGCGGACCCGTTATCGCTTCTCGATGTGTTACCGTTGCCCGAGATGGAGCCGGGCGATACGGCCATGCCCCTCGGGAGTTACCTGCTGGAAGGGCTCTATTGTGATATCAACGCCGTTCTGAGCGACGATGACCGCACGCGCGACAACAGCCTGCATTTCACTGCCCCCGGCGCTGGTTTTCCGCCGCTGATCCTTACCGAGATCCTGGCCAATCCGCAGCCCGGTTCATGCGCCGAGTGGATCGAAATCAAGAGCCACGCCTATGATAACTTCGATCTGAAAGGATGGCGGGTCGGCGACTCAAGACGACTTCACTCGATAACCGATACCAGCATTGT
>JAGLXI010000208.1 GCA_023132995.1 Candidatus Zixiibacteriota bacterium
TTCTCTGAGTTTCCTGGCGATGAAGCATTTCGACTACGCCATGCAGCCGATCACCGACCTGATCGGCAGCGGTAGGAAACAGCAGACATTCGACATAGTCCCGGTCAAGCAGGCGACTTTCTATGCCGCTGAAGACGCCGACTTCACTTACCGCCTGCGAGGGGAACTGGCGCCCATGATTGACGACTACGAGTTGAACAACCTTTTATATAACGTGGAACTGCCGCTAATTCCGGTGCTGGCCTCGATGGAAGAAGCCGGGATTCGGGTCGATACCGATCTGCTGAAGAAACTATCCGTTCAGATGGAGGAAAGGCTGGAGGGACTCAGGGCCGATATCTACGGTGTGGCCGGAGGGGAGTTCAATATAAACTCGACCAAACAACTGGGGCACGTCCTGTTTGAAAAGTTAGGACTTCCGACAAAGGGCAAGACAGCCGGGAAGACCGGCTATTCTACCGATGTCCGGGTGCTTGAAGAACTGGCCCTGATCGACTCTTTTCCGCGGCTCATTCTCGACTACCGGCAGTTGACGAAACTTACCAACACGTACATTGACGCGCTTCCCCGGCTGATAAACGCGCAGACCGGCCGTGTCCACACCTCGTTCAACCAGGCCGTTACTGCTACCGGAAGGCTGTCATCGAAAGACCCGAATCTCCAGAACATACCCGTCCGCACCGAGGAAGGCCGTCGCATTCGCCGGGCGTTCATTCCCCGCGATTCGGACCACCGTTTGTTGGTGGCGGACTATTCCCAGATAGAACTGCGAATCCTGGCTCACTACTCTCAAGACAAGGGTCTGATTGAGGCCTTTAAGAACGGGGAGGACATCCATACCCGCACTGCCGCTGAAGTGTACGGGGTAGCTATCGAAGAAGTGACCTCTGAGCAACGACGAGCCGCAAAGACGGCCAATTTCGCTGTCATCTACGGTGTCACAGCACATGGTCTCTCGCAGCAGACGGAATTTGATCTGACCAGTGCCAAGCAGTTTATCGACACATATTTCGAACGGTATCCGGGAATCAGGACATATATAGATAATACCAAGCAGGCCGCGCGTGATCAGGGGTTTGTGACCACCATGCTCAATCGCCGTCGTTATCTTCCTGAGATTAACAGTAAGAACTTCAACGTCCGCCAGTTCGCCGAGCGAACGGCCATAAATACCCCCATCCAGGGGACGGCGGCTGATATGATAAAACTGGCGATGGTCAGAATCTTCGAGCGTATGCAGGGGATGCGTTCCCGCATGGTGCTACAGGTGCATGACGAACTGGTCTTTGACGCTCACAAAGAGGAGCTTGCCGCGCTTGAGAAGATCGTCAAGACCGCTATGGAGAAGGCCGTACGGCTCAGTGTGCCGGTAATGGTGGACATGGGTGTCGGTGACAACTGGCTGGAGGCCAAGTAGCGGATGCCGGTGAGGCGCCCTTGCCTAACGGGGTTGAATTCAGTTAATTTCTCTTCTTATGTTGATTGGTGTTACAGGCCGGATCGGCTCCGGGAAAACGACGGCGGCACGGATACTGGCCGATTTGGGGGCGGCTGTTATTGACGCCGACATGATCGGCCACGTGGTGGTGGAACAATCGGCTGCCCTTCAGGCTAAGCTGGCCGGTCGCTTCGGCGACGACATTTTCACGCGCTCCGGCAAACTGAACCGAAAGCGACTTGCCGCTCGGGCCTTCGCAGACCAGAAAGCCAAGCAGGCCCTCGACCGACTCATTCACCCGTACCTGCTCAAAGAACTGCGGCGCAGGATGAAGGAACAGGCGCGCAAGTCACCTATCGTGGTGGTCGACGCCGCCCTCCTCCTGGACTGGAAGATGGATCGCGAAATGGACCTGACTCTGGTCATCCATGCCTCGCTTGAAACCCGCCTGCGGCGACTCAGTGCGCGGGGCATTTCGGTCGCAGACGCTCGCGCACGCCAGAAAGCCCAGTTGCCGTTCGCGGTGTACCGGGAGCGTTCAGATCGGCTGATACTCAACAACAGATCGGTTCGGGCGTTACGGGAAAAGCTTGCGGTCTTCTTTGAAAAGTTTGTGCGAAAATAGTTGACTAACAGTTGACTTGCCGGGGCAAACTCGTTTATTTTGAATCAGTAGATATGTTAATTATTTCACAAATGAAGAGGTTGTTGGTATGCCATTAACCGATTCCAAAACGAACAAGATGATACAGGACTACTCGATTGAGCAGTTGAAGGAACGGGCCAACTACATGCGCGGGCTGAATCTCATCGCGCTGTGTTCGGCCGCGTCGGGTCACTCCGGCGGCACATTGGGCTTGATGGATGTGTGCACCGCGCTTTACCTGAAAATCGCCCGCCACAATCCGGGAGACCCCTCATGGCAGGACCGGGATCGGATAATCTGGTCGGCCGGTCACAAGGCTCCGGCTTTGTATGTTTCTCTGGCGATGTCCGGATACTTCCCGGAAAAGGACCTGATGACACTGCGTATGTTGGGTTCTCCCTTTCAGGGGCACCCTCATCGCAAGGATCTGCAAGGTGTCGAGATTTCATCCGGGTCGCTCGGGCAGGGGTTTTCGGTCGGTGTGGGAATCGCGCTGGCGGCGAAACTGGACAAGAAAGACTACAGCGTCTTCGTGATTTCATCGGACGGTGAACATCAGGAGGGCTCTATCTGGGAAGCGGCCATGGCCGGCGCCCACTACAAGCTTGATAATCTCGTCCTCATTCTGGATCGCAACCGACTGCAAATCGACGGCGACACCGAGAACGTGATGAGCATCGACCCGATCACGGACAAGTACCGGGCTTTCGGATGGCACGTGCTCGAGGTCGACGGTCACGACATGGTGGATATCGTCGACAAGCTCGATTTCGCCCGCAACTTCAATGATACCGGCAAGCCGGTGGCTCTGATCTGTAACACCATCAAGGGTAAGGGTGTGTCGTTCATGGAAGACGTCGTCGGCTGGCATGGCAAGCCGCCCAGTCGGGAGGAAATGGAACAGGGTCTTAAGGAACTTGGGCTGACCGATCAATTTGACGTTGAGGCTCTGCTGGCAATTGGTCGCGATTATCAGGCTGAGGTCGAAGCGAAACTGGCGCTCAAGCTGCCCAGGTTCTCCAGGGATTTCTGGTGGAACAACTCCGACAAGATGAAGGTGAAGATGGACCCAACCCGGAAAGGGTTCGGCCGGGCACTCGACAAGTATGGCGACGACGAACGCATTGTCTGTATCGGGGCCGACATCTCCGGCTCCATCACGATCTCCCAGTTCTACGAGAATCACCCGGAGCGAAAAGACCGCTGGATTTCACTGGGTGTAGCTGAACAGAACTGCACCACGGTTGCCGTGGGACTGGCCAAGGAGGGCAAGATACCGGTCTTTGGAACCTACGGCGTGTTTGCCTCGGCCCGCAATCTCGACCAGTTGCGAGTGTCCGTCTGCTACGGGGATTACAACGTCCTGATAGTGGGAGCCCACGGCGGGATATCGGTCGGTCCGGACGGCGCTACCCACCAGGAGTTGGAGTCGCTGTTCCAGATGACCGGCCTCCCCAACATGCAGGTGGGGGTGCCATGCGATTCGATTGAGACCGAGAAAATGACCAAGACGTTTTTGTTTGCCGTTGTCGGTCCCAAATACCTCCGTTTCGCTCGGGAAGCAACACCTATCGTCACCAAGGAAGACTCGCCTTTCCAGTTCGGCAAGGCAAACATCTTCCGGCTCCGTCGTGAGGCGGAGGACATGGTAGATGCTTTCGATATCTGTCTGGCTTCCGAACACAAGAATGAAAATGAGAAGTTGACCATAATCTCGTGTGGTCCGGAGACTCCCGAAGCGCTCCGGGCGGCCTGGATTCTCAAGACCGATTTCGGTATCGAGACACGCGTGATCAACATGCATACGGTCAAGCCGCTCGATAAGGAGGCCATAGTACGTGCAGCCGCAGAGACCGGTGCTATCCTTACCGCCGAGGAACACCAGGTGGGCGGCCTGGGCAATCTCGTAGCCGCCACTCTCTGTCGTCAGCCGTCGCTCTGGGACAAGAGTCTTCGCTTTGACATGATCGGGGTTCAGGATCGATTCGGAGAGTCCGGCAAGCCATGGCAGCTTATCAAGGAGTTCGGTGTCGCGGCCGAGCATATTGCCGACAAAGCGAAAACGCTGTTAAAACTGTAGAAGTGGGGAAAGAAGCTATGCAGTATGCTGATAGAATGTCCCGTTTGGGCACAGAAAGCGCTTTTGAGGTGCTGGCGCGCGCCAAAGCGCTCGAAGCGCAGGGGAAATCGGTAATCCACCTTGAGATTGGTGAACCGGACTTCGATACACCGGCCAATATCAGCGATGCTGCTATCCAGGCCATTCGCGACGGCAAGACTCACTACTGTCCGTCGGCCGGTATTCCCGAGGCTCGGAAGATCGTGGCCGACTACGTATCCCGCACGCGTAAAACCGACGTGGACGCCGAAAATGTTGTTATTATGCCCGGCGCCAAGCCACTCATCTTCAACGCCATTTTCGCCGTTGTCAACGAAGGGGACGAAGTTATTGTCCCCAATCCCGGTTACCCGATCTACGAATCGGTGGTTTCCTATGTGGGTGCCACGCCGGTGCCGATGAAGCTCCGTGAGGAGAATGATTTTCGGTTCTCCGTCAAGGAATTCCGCGCCCTCATTACGCCCCGAACGAGCATGATAATCATCAATTCACCGCAGAATCCAACCGGCGGTGTCCTGACGATGGACGACCTTCAGGCCATATACGAAATGGCCGAGGAACACGACCTGTGGATTCTCACCGATGAAATCTACTCGCGAATCATCTACGGCGCTGAGTTTCAGTCAATCTGCTCTATTCCGGGCGCACTCAAGCGGACAATGATGATCGACGGCATGTCCAAAACCTATTCCATGACGGGATGGCGTCTGGGCTATGGAGTCATGCCGCTCAAACTGGCCCAGTGGTTGACGCAACTGGCGATAAACAATTTCTCCTGCACTGCCACCTTCGCCCAGACAGCCCTGATGGAGGCCCTCACCGGCCCGCAGGATGATGTGGACACCATGGTCGACGAGTTCAAACGCCGCAGGGATGTTTTCGTAGAAGGCTTGAACAACATTGATCGTGTCAGTTGCACCAACCCGTTAGGCGCGTTCTATGTCTTCCCCAACGTTACTAAAGTCGGGTTGGAATCGGCCGACCTGGCCCGCAGACTTCTGGACGAAGC
>JAGLXI010000209.1 GCA_023132995.1 Candidatus Zixiibacteriota bacterium
CGGTTTTCATACGCCAACTCGGTGGAGAATATCCGCGAAGCGCTCAACCGATTGGAGAAGTTCGTGGCCGGCATTTAGGCGACAGCACATTTGAAGTACCCGCAAGTATGGGCATCCAGTTGAAGGCCGGACAGTAACGCCCGGCCTTTTTTTGTTTGATTGCGCGGTCAGTGGCCGTAACGTTAGCCGTGAAGTATGCTTTCGCGACAAACAACCTGCTCGATCTGCGAGCCGAGCCGGTGCACGAGAGCGAGCGGCTCAGCCAACTGCTCTGGGGTGAGCTGGTGGAGATCACTGCTCGGAAGAACGAATTCGCTCGGGTTCGCCAGAGTGACGGGTATGCCGGATGGATCGATGAGCGGTTCCTTACGTCAATGTCTAAGTCACAGCACCACGATCAGTTGTCGGCGCCCAACAGCGTTGTTACCTCTCCCACGGCAAGGATTTTCGCTGCCGGCGGCGGGGCGGGCATCTCTCCGTATTTCCTGTACTATGGGACCCGTTTGAAGACGCGGTCGGTGGCCGCTCACCCTTTCGCAAGGATCACGGCTCCCGATGGCCGGAGCTTCTACATAAAGCGAAACAACATCAGACCGATAACTGGGAAAACGAAGGCTTCTATAACTACCGGCAAACTGCTTGCCGAGGCGAAGAAGTTCCTGGGTGTACCGTATCTGTGGGGCGGTGTCACGAGCGCCGGTTTTGACTGCTCGGGGTTTGTCAGGGCCATCTTTTCGGTGTTCGGTGTCTATCTGCCGCGAGATACGCGCGACCAAATCCGGGTGGGAAGGAAGATTGATCACAGTGAAGTTCGAACTGGCGACCTTCTTTTCTTTAAGAGACATGTCGGGTTGGCCGTCGGTCGCACCAGGATCATACACGCTTCCCGAGGCGGCGGTGGAGTCAGGATAAACAGTCTTGACCCTGAAGGATTCGACTACAGGATAGACCTGGCGGCGGCTTTTGATCAGGCAAGGAGAGTTTTGTGATACACCTCGACAGCTTCAAGATAGCGATCCCGCTAAAGAAGAAGTTTGCCGTGGCCGGGGGAGAGGCGACCGTAAAGACCAACCTGCTGACGGTTCTGAACAACCGTTACAACGGCGAAGCATCGCCGTCTGTCAAGTACGGCCCGTCCATGGAGGATCTCCAGGCTGACATCCAGAAAGGGCTCGAACTCCTCAGTACGGAAGAACGGATTGACGTCGAAGTCCTGACTGCGATCGACGAGTACGATATCCACCCCGTCGCCCGATCGGCGCTGATGGCGATGGCGCTCAACTATATATCGGGCGAAACCGGGCGTTACCCGTGGGAGGTGCTGTCCCTGGGCAGCCCGGTGGGTATCAAGAGTTCGGTTACGGTGGCCATCGACACGCCCTCGGAGATGATCGAGGCTATCAAGAGCTGCGAGTATAACATAGTGAAAGTCAAGATGGGGCACGAGGAGGACATTCTCCTGCTTGACGCGTTGGCCAAGATAAACGACAAGGAAATCCGCGTGGATGCCAACGGCGGCTGGTCGTGCGCCAAGGCTGAAGAAATGATTCATCGCCTGGCTGAGTACGGTGTGAGAATCATCGAGCAGCCCACCGACGAGGGCTACGTCAAGGAATGGAAACATCTGAAAGGCAAGCACACCGAAGTTGAACTCATCATGGACGAGGGTCTGGGCGGCCTGCTGGATTATTCCGAACACGCCGCCTTGGTCGACGGTGTCAACATCAAGATGGAGAAGTGTGGCGGCATCCTGGAAGGTATCAAGCTGGCCAGGCAGGCGCGCCGGGACAAGAAGAAAGTGATGTTGGGCTGCATGGTGGGATCGTCGGTAGGTATCGCCCAGTCGGTGTACATGTCGTCACAGGCGGACTACTTCGATCTGGATGGCCCGCTGCTTTTGGAAAATGATATTGCGCGTGGAATTCGATACGACAGGGAGTCGATTGAGGTCGACCGTGAGATGATCGGTGGACCCAGGCTGAAACGGGATGTTGTGGAGAAATACATTCAGGACTAACTGGTTACTTCTGTCAGTCACTCAGGTCGCCCTGGTCTTCTCCGGGGCCATCGCCGGAACGCATGGCTTGCCGTCGCCCAAGGCGGAGATTGTGGTCGTGTACCCCAAGCCGGACCAGCGTATCGGCGCAGTGGACTCCACGTTCATTTTCGGTCATGTGCCGCAGCAGCAGCGGGACTGGTCGTACCTACTAAAGATAAACCAACGTCCCGTGGCCGTTCATACCGGCGGCGGTTTTCTCGCTTTTCTGTCTATTTCACCGGGTGAGTTCATGTTTCATCTTGAGGCCGAACTCATCCACCGTCGGTATGACGACTGGCGGACACGTAGCAAGCAGGTACGAGAGCGAGAGCAAATCGGATACGCCGAAAGACTGACATGCACTCTAACCGTGCAGGTTCCCGAACCGATGAGGCCCCTGAGCACTGATTCGGTTCGGATTGTCGGGGAGTTCAACCCGCCGGATGGCGATCTCGCGCTTACCGCGGGAGACAGGCTTGAGGTCTCCTTTCGCGGCACCCCGGGTTGCCGGGCCTGGTTCTCGCTATCCGGCTTTGCCGATTCCGTTCCCATGATAGAGACACCGGGGCGTTCTCAGCCATACTGGGGTGAAGCCGTGTTCGGAAAAGGAACGATACCCGACTCGCTCAAGCTTCGAGGTATCTATTCCGGGTTCGTCGTTTTGCCTTACTCGGTTGAGATACTTAGTAGCCACTTGGAGTATAACCTGGCGCCGCCCTCGATCATCGACGTCGCGCAGCGTCTGTTCACTCACACGTCGGCGCCGTATCAGCTTGACTTGTTCGAGTACTTCGATCTGGCCCGATGCGATCCGGATATGGCGGTGAGTTCTTATTCTGTTTCGCTGGGTGAGGGCGCTTACCCGTTTGTCGTGAGATTCACCGACTCCGTCCAGACGGTCAGGCACGGTCCCCGCCGCGGGTACCTTTCGATCTTCCAGCCCGAGGGTGTCGAGGCGCTGGTCGTGGGCGCCGAGGGCGATTGGTACAAAGTGCAGCTGTCGAGAACCCAGTTCGGATGGGTGAACAAAACGTCTGTCAGGAAGCTGCCCCGTGGCGTTCTGCCGCCACGATCATACCTGTCTTCAATAAGGTCGTTCGGCTCCGATAGCGCCTTGCTTATTGAGTTCCCGCTTTCGGGCCGGCACCCGTATCGCGTGATCGAGGATGACCGGCGCACACTGCGCGTTCAGCTTTTCGGAGTGACGAGCGACACCGACTGGATCCGTTACGACTTCGGCGATGACCTCGTCGATCTGGCAACCTGGTCACAACCGGAGGAAGGGCTGTATGAATTGACGCTGCATCTGGCACATGAAATGTGGGGATACGACAGCCGCTACGAGGGCAACAGCCTTTGCCTGACAATTAACAAACCTCCTGCTCGCGTGCGTAAACTGAAGGGCATGACGGTCGTACTTGATCCGGGACATTCCCGGGACCCGGGGGCGATCGGCCCCACGGGATATACTGAGGCGGAGGCCAACCTGGAAATCGCTCTGATCCTGCGCGACAGATTGCAAAAACGGGGAGCCAGAGTCGTGATGACGCGCGATGACGACCGCCACGTGGACTTGTACGACCGCCCGGCCATCGCCGGGGCGTGTGACGCCGATCTGTTTGTATCCATCCACAACAACGCCCTCCCCGACGGCGTCAACCCGTTTGTGAATCACGGCGTCTCGACCTACTACTACCATCCGCACTCGATTGACCTTGCACGGCACATCCAGGAGGAAATGGTCAAGGCCACCCGGTTGGGTGACTTCGGCCTCTATCATGGCAACCTGGCGGTGAACCGCCCCACCCAATACCCCGCCGTGCTGGTGGAGTGCGCTTTCATGATTATCCCGGAACATGAGGCTATGCTCAAGACGGACAAGTTCCGCAAGACGGTGGCCAAAGCCATCTGCAAGGGCATCGAGAAGTTCCTGGAGGAGTATGATCGTGACCGATAGCGGCAAGCAATCCAAAAAGAGAAGCCAGCCTTACTGGCTCGTCTACCTGGCGCTGCTGATCGGCGGTGCATTGATGATAGCTTATGCTTACCAGATCATGCACCTGGACCGCTGGACCGCGCGTATCGGCATTGCGTTGATATATTCGGCCGTTGCTCTGCTGGTTGGAAATGGTCGCTGGGCCGGGTTCATAGCTACAGCGATTGTCTGGCTGGCGGTGGTGGCAACGTATTTCCTGTAGCGGGAAAGATCCTGCCCGGCGGCGCCTCTGTTTCCGGCAGGGCGATCCCGCTCCAGTGCTGAGAGAACAACAGCCACGATCCAATTGGCGATTGCGTCGCCGGCTCGATAGTGTTATCATTGAGGCATGGCTGAATCATCCGAACAGCATTCACCCGCCGCTTACAATTCTGATGCTCCCTCCCGGAAAGACCAAAGAAGAGCGAAGCTCTCACCCGTCCTCAGGTTTGTTCTCACTTTTGTCGTGAGTCTGGCGGTGTTGGGGGCGTTGTATGCCCACCTGACTGCCAGTTACCATGACCAGCTTCTCTCGTTGATGGAGTGGACGGCGACGCTAACGGGAGCATTCACGTCGTTATTTTCGGACAATGTGGACTACTACGGACGGGTGTGCAGCTTTCGTGATTTCACCGTGGAGATAATCGACGAATGTACCGGCCTCCTGGAGATGGTGATCTACCTGGCGGCAGTGGTATCGTTCTCGACGACGATCCGCAAGAAGCTGCTGGGACTTGCGTTTGGAATCCCGGCGATCTATGTTTTCAATCTTGTTCGCATCGTCGTCCTGCTGGTGGTAGGCTCGTTTTCGCAACCAGCTTTCGGCTTCATGCACCTGTATTTCTGGCAGGGGACGATGATCATAATGATCGGTTCCGTCTGGATCGGCTGGCTGTACTTGGTGGTGTACCATGAGAAAAGACCTGCTCGGGTTTCTCCTTAAGCTCCTGGGCTTCACGCTGGTGCTGGGCTACGTCTGGTTCGCCGGGTTGCAGAGAGC
>JAGLXI010000021.1 GCA_023132995.1 Candidatus Zixiibacteriota bacterium
ACTGTGCTGCCCGTGGTATGAGCGGTGCGGACGTTGTCGGTTCGGCCAACGGTGAGTTGTACCTGGCTGTTTCGGACGATGGTGGTCTGACCTGGGATCTGCCTCGTAACCTGACCAATTCGCACACGCCGGGTTGTGACTCCGCCACCGGCGTGGGTGGCCGCTGCGAGTCGGATCACTGGCCGTCGATGGCGCGTTTCGGCACCGACATTATCGGCGACGACATGACGGGAGCTGAGAAATTGATCCCGACAGGAACGCTTGCCGAAGACAACGGCTGGTATCTGGATGTGCAGTTCATCAGCGACCCGGATGCGGGTGGTATTGTGCAGGATGAAGGCACCTGGCAGAATGCAGACGTGAAGTGGTTCCGCCTGGGCTGCGTGCTCCCGGAGCCGTCGCCCCTGCTGGCGCCGTCCTGGGCCTCTATCGGTTTCCCCTCCTGGACCCATCAATACGATATCCATGACACCGATCTGGTGCTGGAGAACACGGGTAACGCGGCTGCTATCTTCACGGTAGGACTCGAAGAAGACACGGGACCTGCCGGCTGGCTGGCTGTTGGCCCCCTCCTGCAGGGTACTGTCAACCTTCCGTCCGGTCTTGACGGTATCATGAATGAGAACGTGCTAATCAATGCCCTGGGCGAGGTTGGTGGCGACCCGGGCACGATCCACTATCTTGCCGGTCGTTTGATCCTGACTGGTAACCATATCGGCAGTCCCACTACTATCGAGATCGAGCACTGGGTTGCTGATACTGTTATCACGCCGGTCTGGGATACGATCTATGCCGGCAGCGGTAGCAAGTACACCGCCTGCATGGCTCTGACCGTTGCCAACAACGGCAACTGGGGTCACAATGGCGCCGGGCATGTCAACATGGACTATTATGACTATGGTGACTGCGACGACGCCGAAGAAGGCAGTGAGGGCGACACCATTCCGGGTGACGCCACAATCTATGCCTATGACGCCTCGCCGGTGATCTGCTGGTTGGATGAGTCCACCGATCCAGACTCGGTCCGCTGCAACTGGTCGATCTTCGACGACGGTTACCTCTCTGATCATGGCTTCTTCCCGTGGAGCCACACGGAGTCGGAACTTTCACCGTTGGGCGACTACGAGGTCTTCAAGTCTGAGTTCGTGACGCGTGACACTGGTATCATGTTTGAGAAGCAGTGGATTGCTCCGCGCGCGGCGGTTGACAGTTGCCACTTCCTGGTCCAGTACCTGAAGATCTACGCCATAGATGACGAGACGCACACTGGTCTGGCCATCGGTGAGGCGATCGACTGGGATATTCCTTCCGACTCGGCGGCTTGGAACCGTTCCGGTTTCGATGCCGACCTCCGGCTGATTTATCAGCAGGGTTCGGAGTTTGACCAGGATGACGCCTACGAGTGCATGGACAATGATGATCGTTACGGCGGTATCGAGTTGCTGGGGATCTTTGAGAACGGCGATACGGCGACCGAGCAGTACGGCTGCTACACAAAGGACAACTCGCGCCAGGTCTATCCGGCCGGCGGGTTCGTTCCCGAATCGCTTTACACCCACATGGCCAACCTTGAAGGCTACAATATCGAGCCGGATTCGGTTGACGCCGATCAACACTCGGTAATGACATTCCGCTGGGATTACACCCTTGCTCCGGGTGACGTCCTGGAGGTCTACAAGTGCTTGATCACCGGCAATGAAGGCTTAGCGGCCTTTCTCGAAGACGCCGAAGCCTGCCATTGCTGGTATGCCAAGCACCTTGAGCCGAACTGGCCGCCGACGCTGGATTCGATCAATCCGGGTGAAGATCCGTTGACGTTCCTGGCTGATAAGGAGAACACGATCAATGTCTCGGCCACCGATCCTAACGCGTGCGAGGAGCTTTTCCTGACTGCCGCGCCCGAGGACGGTTGGGACTTTGTGGACAACGGCGACGGCACCGGTGTTTTCACGTGGACACCCACGCTGGCCGACACCGGCCTCTACACCATCACGTTCACGGTTGACGACAAGCGAAGCCGAGACACCTACGAAGAGGTTGTCGATATCGAGGTAATCGGTGGCTGCTGCGTGATCCGCGGTGACGTCGACCACAGCGGTGTTCTGCCTATTGATATCGCTGACCTGGTGTGGTTGGTAGACTACATGTTTGTCCAAGGTCTTGAGCCACCGTGCTGGGACGAGGGTGATGTCGACGGTAGCGGTTTTGAGCCGATTGACATTGCTGACCTGGTGTGGTTGGTAGACTACATGTTTGTCCAGGGTGATCCTCCGCCACCCTGTTACTAAGGCCTGACATTGGACGGAATCGATAGATTCCTTCTGATAGATGCGCGGCCATCCCTGCCCTGCAGGGGTGGCCGTTTTCTATTGGGCTCACTTTGCCCGGAAGTGGGAGTCCACTTGGGGCCTGGCGGCCCTTCCCTGTGCCACGGGTGGTCCTGTGACGCCCGGGCTATTTTGTTTCCCCCGCCGTTTTTTTTGATTGACTGGGTCGTGTGGTACGTTTATTATGTATGGGATTGTGAATCGAACTGTCGATGACGGTGTGGGGTGCGTCTCGCACTGCAGGGAGGTGAAGCAATAACGATTTGATAATTCGTGTTGGTGTTCGTGATATAGACAGATAGAATGTAATCTTTTTTCCATGGAGGTTCGAAAATGAAACTCAAACTGCTTGGAGTCTTGCTTCTCATGGTGCTTTTCGCGTCCGGCACAGTGCTGGGGAGCAGCCTTACACTTGAGCGGGTGGAAGGGCTGTACGAGGCGGGTAAACTACCGATTGACGAGACTATTGTGTTCTACATCCGCATGACAAATACTGAAGGCGTGGAAATGAGGGGCATAATAAACGGATTTCGACTTCACTCCGAAGACGGCGCCGAGTGGACTTCTACCGTGGGCGATACTCTTGCTACGCTCGACTGGGCGACCATTTTCCCTATTGCCCATATCATCGAAAACTCTGTCTTTAGTGTGACTGGCTCTGGCGCGGATACGATCGGATTCAACTTTGCCGGCATGGGGGGCGGGCTACCTGCTGATTTCGATGATACTGCCTACACGCTGACCATCGGTCCGATTGCAGCGGCGCATCATGGCAAGACTATCTGCCTTGACTCGAGCTTCTACCCGCCGTCAGGGCTCTGGAAGTGGGCGGCAGGCGGCGGTGATAACTATTTCCCCGACTGGGATGGGCCACACTGCTATACAGTTTATGATCCTGCCGCCAAGCCAAGCTTTGTGGCGGATCCCGTCGAGGTCGTCTGGGACCTTGACCAGATCCAGCCCGCCAATGTCGACGTCGTAATCACCGATTCAGACGCCAGCGGCATCAGCTTCACGCTGGCCAAGAGCCAGGATTGGCTGGTGATTGACCCGGATGTGGGAACCACCCCGCAGACAATAACCTGCTCGCTGGTGGTCGATATCTTAGTAACGGGCCAGATGTATTACGACACTATCTGGGTGACGTCTGACGACGCCGGGAACTCACCGTTTGCGGTGCCGTGTAGCGTTTACGTGATAGCGTCCGATGTCGAACTGTACGGCGGTGAAAACCGGCCGACCAGTTTTACGCTGAGCCAAAACTACCCGAACCCGTTTAACCCCAGGACGCAAATCAGGTTTGATCTGCCGGTCAGGACGCATGTGAGTCTGACGGTCTATAATGTCCTCGGCCAGCAGGTGAACGCACTAGTCGACGAGGTGCTGCCGCGTGGTCAGTATGTGGTCGATTGGGACGGTGCCGACCAGAGCGGATCAGCAGTATCGTCCGGCATTTACTTCTATCGCATTGAGGCCGAGACCTTTACTGAAACCAGGAAGATGGTTCTGCTAAAGTAGTACCCACAACGCCATTAGATTATGAAAAAGCCCCCGGTCTCCGGGGGCTTTTTCATGGGTCGTGGCCCGGGGCGCGTTTTGTATGTTAAGTGCTTAGTAGACGGCGTGTTACGCGTTTATTCTTGACTTCCTGCTACATTGGTGGTATCATATAGGCTTGTATCCGGTATATGACACAATGTAACTTATTGAGGTATAAGGCATTATATGTTAGGCGTAATTGGTAACAAGTTCTCGATTGGCAAGGAAACGTATCATCCGTTCTCTGCTGAAATGCATTATTTCAGGATCGACAAGCGGTACTGGTCGATCTGTTTTGAGCGGATGAAGAGGGCCGGCTACCGTATTATTGCTACTGCCGTACCTTGGAACGTTCATCAGGATGAGAACAAACATCTTGATTTCGCCGGTTTTTCCGATCCAAGGAAGGACCTCATTGTTTTCCTTGAGTTGGCGCGTGAGTTCGGCTTCAAGGTGATCCTGCGCCCCGGCCCCTGCGTATGGGGACAGCTTGAGAACGGCGGGCTGCCGCGGTCCATATTCAACGATCTGAAAGTATTTGCAAGGGATGCTTCCGGCCAGGAGAGGAAGCTGCGTGGAGATCACGGGGTCGACGGCGGTTACCTGCCCAGTTATCTTCACAGGAACTTTCAGTTCCATCTCAAGAACTACTTTCGGGCCTTCATTGAGATCACAAAGAACTACGTTCATCCTCGCGGTCCGGTGTTCATGGTGGAACTGGACTACGAGACCTCGTTCGGCCGCCTCCTTGAGCCTGACAGCGCCGACTATAACCCGGACGTTCTGGCTGAGTACTATTCTCCCTTTCTTGAGCACTTGTACGGGGATATCAAGAAGCTCAACGCCCTCTACAAGGAAAAAAACGCAGCTTTCGACCGGGTGGAGCCGCCGCGAAAGTTCGTCGGTCTTGAGGCAAAGGGTTTCCCCAAGGCGATGGACTGGTTCCGCTTCAGGGAGTTCATGCTCAATGCCTACCTTGAGATGCTCGAAGAGGTGTTTACATCCTTCACGGTCGAGCCGCTGATCTTTCGGTCGTTGTATTTTCGTCCCGGAGATATCCTGCCGGCCTACAACCTGGTGCCGGATGACAGGTCGCCATTCTTGGGTGCCAATGTCTTCCCGGGCGGCAACTATCTCGATTTGTCGGTCAAGGCACGGTTCATGCAGTCGGAGTATGGCTTTGCCTTTGCGTCGTCGTTTGTCTCCGGCTCCGCTGCGGCTGATCCCGACCGTGAGGCTGAGCAGGCTCCTATCAAGAGCAGCACACGCCGCTTCTACCTGGCAGCCGGCCTCTCGTCCGGCTTTAAGGGCCTCAACCAGTACATGTTTGTCGACCGTGACCACTGGTATGACGCCCCTCTGCACAGTGATGGAACGGTTTCGGACGGCTACGAGGTGGCCAAGCGATTCAACCTCGCCATTACCGCCATCGGTCTGGAGGAGATGAAGTCCAGTCAGCCAGTCGCCGTGGTCGGCAACCGGCTCTATTACTGGATGCGTTACACGTCGGGGGGCAAACTGTTTCCCTATGTCAAGAAGTTGATGGACGAATCCACCTCTGGTTTCTGCCGGGACCTGATGAGGCTGAAGATCGGTTACGGCATCCGTGAGAACCTGGAGTGGGAAACGATGAAAAAATACCAACTCCTGTTCATTCCGTCCACCGAGGTAATGGCCGAGAAGGACCAGGAAGCGATTGTCGATCTCGTGAAGTCCGGAGTCTCTGTGGTTCTGTGCGGGCTGATGCCACGCTACAATGAAAACCTCAAGGACTGCCAGGTTCTGGCCAATCATTTTCGGATCAAGACCAGCGTGGATTACCGCATAGGCACGATCGAGCACAAGACAGGTTCCTTTTCCACTTACATTTACGGAGTGATCCGGTCTTCGGACGACGCCAAGGTCAAGAAGCTGTGCAATAGCGGCACCAAAGTTTCGGGTGTGTGCTCGTCGCGTTTCAAGGGTAACCTGTACCTCTTTGCCTTTGATCTTTCCTCCGGCGGGAATCACCAGAAGCTCTCGTATCTGGAGTCGGTGCTGCAGCTGGAGAAGATATCATCGCATCTGTTCTGCAGTGATCCGTCGGTTGATATTTCGTTTCAGATGGGTGCGAAAAAAGGCCTTTTGTTCATTGTCGCACCTCCCCCGGGTGAGCTCTCGGACGGCCTGGAAGGCAGCTGTAGGGAAGTAATAATCAAAGCTGACCTCAAGCTACTCGGTTTCAAGGCGGCCAAACTCAAGCTGACCGATGTGTTCGGAGGAGAGGAAACAAAGCCGCTTCGAACTACCGCCAGGGAACTTAAAGAAGGCCTCCCGCTGGAGATGACCTTCCCCGACGGCCGTATTTTCCTGGTTGA
>JAGLXI010000210.1 GCA_023132995.1 Candidatus Zixiibacteriota bacterium
GGTCAATTCCGGCCACAAAAGGAGGCGAGCCTCTCGGGTCTAAGGCGATGTGAAGATGGTCAGTGTCTCACCTACCGAGATAAAGCGCTGCCCTGTCCATATCACAGAGCCAAGCGACCCGCTGGTGCTGCCGTACGCAGTGCTCCAGTTGACACCGTCGGTGGAGACCACGATTTTGCGATCCCCGCCCACCGCCACATAGACATCGCCCGATCCGGCCACGCTTTTCAGTTCGGACTTGTTCTCGTCTGGAATATCCCACAGGGCTTCCGGCCAGTTAGCGCCGTCCGGTGACGTCAGGATGATTCCCCCTACTCCCACGGCCACAAAGACGGGGTCGATCCAACTGACACCTCGCAGGGAGCGCGTGCCCGGCAGAGTGACGGCTGTCCAGCTTTCGCCGTCGCTGGATGTCACCACGGTTCCGGTGTCACCTACCGCCACATACTGAGTGCCCGACCAGGTGATATCGTACAGGTGTTCGGTCGTCACGCGGTCACCGGCAGGTGCAACCCAGGTTTGACCATCGGTCGAGTGTACAATGGTCCCGCTTCGTCCCACCGCGACGAACGTGGATGGTGAGGCGGCAATACTCTGCAGGTCACCGTATGTCGGCGCGTGCTCACTTACGTGCCAGTCTGCCCCGTCGTCAGAATACAGTATCGAATCACCGATGGCCACAAACAGAGGCTCGCCGGAACCGGGCCGGTATGTTATTCCACGCAAGGTGTTGTCCATGCCGGAGAGGCGCAGGCTCCATGTCTCACCGTCCGGTGAGGCCAGAATGGTTCCACGCGATCCCACCGCCAGGCAGAGCGTGTCCGAACCGGTGCGATAGGTGACGTCATTTAAGTCGATCTCCATGCCCTTTACCCGAGCCGTCCAGGTGATGCCGTCAGGGGAAGTGACAATCGTCTCGGAAAGGCCCGCCGCCACGTAGCGTTCCCGGCCGGGCGACCATACGACGGAGCGCAGATGATCGCTGATACCGTGCTGCCGAAGGGTCCAGACCTCGCCATCCGGGGATTCAAGGATTATGCCATGCTCGCCCACAACCGCAAACCCGTTGTCCGACCCGGCCACCCCATACAGAAACACCCGCAGCCGGGATTCCTGAATCGTCCAGTCCTTCCCGTCGCTTGAGGTGAGGATAGTCCCACCCTGGCCGACCGCGACGTACTGTCCGTTGGCCCACGTGACGTCAAGCAGGCTGACGCTGGTGCCGCTCTCCTGAGGGTCCCACACGTTGCCGTTGGTTGAGGTCACTATCGTTCCCGAAGAGCCCACCGCCACGAACTTCGCCGAGTCTTCCGACCAGGTTACACCGTACATGAAAGCGCTGATATCAAGTGTATCCGGGCTGGCCCAGGTCGTGCCGTCGACAGAAGTCCGTATGGCGCCGTCCTGGCCCACGGCTACGATCAGGGTTGTGGAGGCGGCCACCCCGTACAGGAACGCCGATCCCATCTCGACGCCGTCCGGGTCTACCAGCGTCCACGTGGCACCGTCCGGAGAAGTCAGAACCGTGCCGCTGTCTCCAACCGCCACAAACTGGTCACCGGTCCAGGTTACGCCAAAGAGGTACTTGTCGGTTGGAGAGGTCTGCTGGGACCAGCAGATCCCGTCGCTTGACAGCAATATAGTGCCGTTGGCCCCTACCACCACATATTTCGAGGAATCTTCCGACCAGGCCACGTCTATCAGGTAATTCGTGGTGCCGGAGTATCTCGCATTCCAATTCAGACCGGGCTGCGAATCAGTGGGTTCCGTTGGCGAGCCGTCGTCACCACAGGAAGAAAGGACAAGGACAGAGATCACCAGCACAAACAACGTGACAAAACGTACAGGTCGAGGCATGAATCGCTCCTTCAATTTATCATACACAGCTTATACAACCGCGTGCAATATCGACGCCCGGTTAACAACAAAGCGTGTCGATTGCACGACGGTCGGTAATATTGGCAATCGCCCAGACTGGAGCAAGGAAAAAGGAGCGGTAGGCTAGTCGTTATGCCGGTACCGTGACCCCAGAATGTGGGACAACTGCTCACATCGCGGTCATGCGACCGGGTGACACGCTTGTTTGGGGGTGTTTTTTGCGGCCAGGTCCAAACGAGTTTGAACCCGCCACCCATAGCCGCTTGCGGATGGGCCACCCGAGATTGGGTCGGCTTTCTCGGTTCTCTTGACAAGCCAACCCGGAGGCGTTACATAAGCGTTTATCGCAGCCGGATTGAAGTAGAACGGCCGCAGAGTTGGCCAATTTCACCTGAGGAGTTTTCAGCTTGGGAAAGAGACCAAGATCGCGCTCTGACCGCACTCACGGCCACACCGATCGCCGTGTCGATGTCGGTGTCAGAGCGGAAGAAGAATTGTTCGCCATCATCGAGGGGATAGCCGGGGAGCCGTTCCTGTTGATTCTGGACGGCGTTCAGGATCCCCACAATCTTGGCGCTTGTCTGCGCTCGGCTGACGCCGCCGGCGTCCATTGTGTGGTGGCGCCGAGGGATCGCTCGGTCTCGCTCACCGACACCGTTCGCACTGTCGCTTGTGGGGCAGCGGAATCTGTGCCGTTTGTGCAGGTCACCAACCTGGCGCGAACTATGAAGCAACTGCAGGATGCCGGTCTCTGGCTGGTGGGGGCCGCGGACAACGCAGTTTCCACGATTTACGATACTGACCTGACAGGCCCCCTCGGTGTGGTGATGGGCGCCGAGGGCAAAGGGCTGCGCCGACTCACGCAAGAACGCTGCGACTTCCTGGCGAGGATTCCCATGGCCGGTAAGGTGGAATGCCTCAATGTCTCCGTGGCTACCGGGGTCTGCCTGTTCGAGGCGGTTCGTCAACGGCTTCTCTCACACGACAAGTAACATGTGCCTCTGCCCCCTCCGGCGTTTTTCTTGACAGACCACAGCCGCGGGCTTATAATGCCGCCCGAGTGAATAGGTAATAGAAGCCACCGTAGCTCAGTTGGCAGAGCAATTGATTCGTAATCAATAGGTCAGCGGTTCGACCCCGCTCGGTGGCTTGAATGTCTTCGTTGCCACGATACTCCCCCTGACACAGTACGGTATGATATTGCGTGTATCCAGTAAGACGTTGATACTATCGGATTTCTGAGTGCGCTCAGAGATGACAGACTTCTCTGTCATGACCGCGAAAGGGATTGTTGAAAAACGTACTCCAAGCGGCTGGTGGCCCACCGTTTACGGTAGGATTTGTCCCCACCATGAATGGTGGGCCACCCGACCCGCAAGAGCTATTAGTCTGGCAGCTTGTTGAAGAAGCCTTTAGTCTTACTCGTTAGCCGACGGATTCACCACAAGCGTGTTGCCGGGCAACTCTGGCTGACAGCGTGATGGGATCACAGGGACCCCGGCTGCCTACGGACATGGCGGCGGTTCAGGGCCGCTGTTGAACATGTAGTCCACTAAGTACACCAGGTCGGCGATGTCAATCGGCTCGACGCCACTGCCGTCTACATCCCCATCGTCGAAACAGTCTGGTACGGGTCCGGCATTGAACATAAAGTCAACCAAGTAGACCAAGTCGGCGATGTCTATCGGAAGGACACCGCTGCCATCTACATCTCCCCGGTCAATACAGCAAGTGCTGGCCACATATGCTGACGTTTGGCCGTCGCGACACAATGTACCTGTCAGCGGTGTGGTTAACAGTGGATTTTCATCGGGACCTGCAAGCGAGTCAAAGACAATGGGAGTTGTACCTATAAGATACCCCGGAAGGTCAGGGCACTCTCCGTCAACGATGATGTACTCGTCCTGCAGTGATCTCGATTCAGCTAACCACTCCGTCAGATTCACTACCGTATAGACGGTTTGGATTGTACCAGTTGAATCACCGACAGTGGGTAGGTTGAGTTCCGCGCGTTCCTTACCAATATGGACTCTGAGGTATTTGGCGAGATACTCAAATTTCCACCGTCCGTCATAGTCCAAGGCAACTACTTTAGTATGTGTCCAGTTCTCACAAGGGTCAATCCACTTGAGTATCATATAAAGGTCATTAGCCCACTCTGGAATGACCCCAGAATAGACGTAACCCGCTTCGGCCTGCCTCTGAAACAGTGCTGGGTACTGCTTTACGTTGTCTATAGTCCCCCATACCCACGCATAGCAGCCCGTCGGACTTCCTCGAAAACTGAATGACCACCGGGCGGTCGGTGGTCTTGTAACTGTGACATAGCCGATCTTTGTTGCAGTGTCGGGCCCGTTTGGACCGGTAGCAATGAGCGTGACGGTGTACGACCCGGACGATGTGTATGTGTACGTTGGATTCTGCGAGGTCGACGTGTGGGAACCGTCTCCGAAATGCCACTTCCAGGTCGTGGGGTTATTGGTCGACAAATCCGTGAAATTCACAGTCAGCGGGTAGGTACCTGATCTTGGTGATCCGCTAAAGTCGGCGTCAATATCCGACCCCAGGGGCGACCAAGTGCTCCCATCCCAGGAGGCTATGCAATTCGCCGCCACGCCACCGGCCGT
>JAGLXI010000211.1 GCA_023132995.1 Candidatus Zixiibacteriota bacterium
CCACTTTTGCCAGGCTGTTGTCGGCGAAGCCCGTCACGTAGATGTACTGGCTGTCCAGAAACGCCATCCAGAAGGGACTGAAACCGTCGCTGAGAGGAATGAAAGCGACTGTTGTCTCCGAGTTCAGGTCGATAAGCTGAATCTCGTCCGTACCCGAGACAACCACGTAGGCCATCGTGTCCCGTATCACTATCTGGTTCGGATAGCAGAGCACGTCGGATCCGACGGCAACGACATTGTTCGCAACAGCGCCGGTGTTCAGATTTATCTTCGAGAGGGTTTCACCGGTGCCGTTCACCACCCACGCCACAGGATCACGCGCCCATAGTGTCCCCGACAGCAGGAAGATCATGAAGCCGAGTGCAAGCAGGTTCTTCAACATCGCCAACTCCTTTCATATTATTTGTTCCAACGGGTTTCGGTTTGTCGATATCCTCGGTGCACCCGTCCGACGAGCGCTGCTCTCTACTGTTCGACGCCATACGAAAGCCTGACTCCGACACTGTGTTCGAGGCCCGGCATTGGGTGATGCGTTATCAGCACATACTCCTCGTTGCGAACGTTGTAGGCACGCCAGTCCGCGCGTAAGTGGAACTTACGAGACAGGCTCAGTTTCACTCCCGCCGACAGGTCATCCAACCGGTAGGGCTCGTACCACTTCTCGTTGCCCTCAAGAGCATAGCGCCGGTCAACCATGCGAACCGAATACGAGGCGAACAGGAAACGGTAGCTCAAACGCGCCGTGACAGTCGTCACATAACGGGGCGTGTAGGTAAGATACTTGTCATAGCTGTTGTGGCCGGTCACCTTGTTGCGGGCATCGGTTACCGTGTTCCTGTAGGAGAGCTTCACCAGCCCGTCCCATGCTTCCAGATCGAGGTAGTCCTCGTGGCCGACAATTCGCGCCCGCCCAAGATTGATGGGGCGCCACACTCCGTTTAGTCCCTGAGTCCAGACAACCATGTCCGTCACCCGATTGTGAAAGAACGTAACCCCCCCGGAGACGACAAACGGCGCTTTCTCACACTTGATCTCCATCCCCCCCTCGACGTGCTCGGATCGCTCCGGCCGCAAGTCGGGGTTTCCTTTAGCGCGGACGTCACCCTTCCAGAACAGGGCGTTGATCGATGGCAGCCGGAATGATTTCCCGTAGCTTCCGTGCAGCACCAACCGGAGCCGGTCGCCTTTTGTAACAGTAGCGCCAATCCTGGGCGAGAAGGCGTCAATCTGGTTCTCGTCGCGGACGGGTTCCCAGGGAAACGCCGGGGTCACAGCGTCCGGCTGTGTGGTCGACCTGTCGTAGCGCCCGGCGATATCCACGCTCAGCCTGTCCAGCACGCCCGTCGGCGACAGATCGACGGCCTGATTATCGGCAAGAAACACCGAGTAGACCTTTCTTGCAGTCTCTCCCATGGACTGCCTTTCACGCAACAGGTCAACATGCTCAAGGATTTCGTGAACGAGTTCCGCGCCACAGTCGAAGCGGTTCCCGTTGAAGAGAACCGACTCATAACCGAGCCGCGCCGTATACCTGTCATTGATAAACCGGGTCTCAAACTGCTCCAGCGGGGCCGCATCGCGATCCTTGAAGAATTGCCTGAACCGGGCATACCCCACACGCAGGTTCACGCGGGCGCCGGAGCGGAAAGCGCGCTCCAGTTTCAGACCGGCCAGGGACCGCCCGTCCTCGCGAAAGGCATGTGGGTTCTGATCAGAAGCGCGGCCCGGCAGACCGTTTCGCGAGCCGTACACCTGCGCAGAGTAGCTGACGTTGACGCCGGCACCCGGCTGCCACAGGCCGGACGCAAAGTAACTGTTGGCACTGGCCCGGTTGTTGATGCGAGTATCGCGGTGAGTAGTGATCTCTGGCGCTACCGAGTACGAGTACTCGAAATCGCCTTCCGATTCGCGCGTACTGAACGCCATCCGGGAAGACACGTTCCTGACGCGCACCGGGTTAGTCGCGGTGACGCTGCTCCGACGCGTTCGCCATCGGCCGACGCGCGTTTCTCCATCGACAGTCGTTGGGTTAAGCAACGTCTGTTGCTGAGTTATTATATTCACCACGCCGCCAAGAGCATCGGGCCCGAACCTGGCCGAGGCGCCCGATTTGTGGATCTCAATTCTTTCTAACATTTCAACCGGGATACTGTTAAGGTCGGCCGTGCCGGTCGCCGATGAGTTTATCTTCTGTCCGTCGACCAGCACGAGAACATGTTTGGATGCGGAACCCCGGACACGTATCCGTGACTCGCTTCCATTGCGCTGGACGTAGACACCCTCCACCGATTGCAGGATGTCGGACAGGTCTCGCGGCTGCAACTCGGCGATCCGCTCTCTGCCGATCACGGTCACTACGTTGCCCCCGCCCGGTTCGAGCCGCCCCCTCACGGTGATCCCCTCCACCGGATGGTAGTCCCGCTTGAGACCAATGGCTACCGATCGCGTAATATCCACCACCACCGGGACGGGCTGCGAAACGTAGCCCACATAGCCGGGCGCTTTTACTTCGATCTGATATGATCCCGACGGCAGGTGGTCA
Organism: Candidatus Zixiibacteriota bacterium; assembly: GCA_023132995.1. Classification (GTDB taxonomy): domain Bacteria; phylum Zixibacteria; class MSB-5A5; order GN15; family FEB-12; genus JAJRTA01. Next base: position 2,543 of record JAGLXI010000211.1, read on the forward strand.
AACGCAAAGCGGCCGTGCTGGTCTGTGGGCAAGCTGTACGACGTGCCGACCAGCACTACCTCCGCCCCGACCACGGGAGCGCCGTCTTCGCGGTCGTTTACGCGTCCGGTAAGGCTCGTTGATGACTGAGCCGCGGTCTCCCCGGATAGCACAACGACGGCAAGCAGGCAGATCGCCCAACCGAGAACAGTGTGATTCAGATAGCTGAAACGACGCCTAATCGTGGCCACCTCCTACCGTTGCCACCGGCGTCGGGAAATGCATTACAGGTCAGCCCGCGCTGACAGCAACACGTAAGGATCAGGTCATGGCAGGTTTCCTGGCTTGGGTATCAAACCCCTCGCGGGCGCCTTCCCCGTCAAAGACAGGTGGCTTAGTGCCCGGAGAGTAACCCTCACAGTAGCGGGGCTGCGACGGACTTACACCGTCTTCCCTATTATCCGTCCCCATGGACGGCACCGTGACGTTTGTTTACAAATGACCCTTTGGAAGGGTGCCTGTCAAGGTTTAAATAATGAACAATTATTGCTGCTCACCTGGAAATACCCGTAAAATGTCAGCCTCTGATCAATATTCGGTTGTTGGCGCCCTCAGGTAGAATCCTGATCATCCGAAACATAAAAGGTAAACTGGCACACCCATAAATTGCGCGCCGACGAACAGCAGGTATAGAAAAGAGCGACCTGAGAAAAGGAGAAAATATACCAATTGTAAATATGCACACTGAAACAGAAAGGGGAATGAATTAAGGGATTGTTGCGCGTGCGCAAAGAGAAATTTGCTTTGTGATCTAAAGGTTACAAAACAGGCTTTTGAGGAGAGAATCATGAATAAACTTACCACAACCTTAACGAAAAGAAGTCTATGCCTGGTCTTGAGTGTGAGTCTCATTCTTGCACTCACAGCCACTGTCTTTGCCATTGAGGTACCACAAGGTAAAACAGGAGAAGACTTCGTTAATGAGGCCAAGGCACATGTTCAGGGCATTTCACCGGAAGAGACAAAAAAGCTTCTGGATGGCACTAATAATGCCGTTCTGCTGGATATCCGTTCCTTTACAGAGTTCGAAGAGCATGGATGGATACCAAGCAGAACAGTCTTACCCCATGGTACGGTAATATTCAACATTACTAAGATAGTTCCCAACAAGGATGTTCCTATCATCACCTATTGTAAAAAGGGTAAGAGATCAGCATTGATTGCTTATCAATTGAAGCAGATGGGGTATGAAGATGTTAGGTGGCTTGACGGTGGAATACTGGGATGGACAAGAAAAGGGTTGCCGGTAGAAAAATCAGGAAATTCTATAATAGCCGAAGACCCAGTAGTACCTGAAGGTAAAATGCCAACCGGCAAATCAGCAGACGATTTCGTGGCTGAAGCCAATAAGGCGGTAAAATCAGTAAGCCCTTCTGATGCAAAGCAAATGATGGGTGCAAAAGATGCTGTCCTTCTCGATATCAGGAGTGCGCAAGAAATAGAATCTCAGGGTGCAATTGGTGGAGCTTTGGTAATGGAACACGGCAAGGTCGTGTTCAATATTATGAAAAAAGTTCATGATGCCAATAAACCGCTACTTGTTATCTGTAAAAAAGGGAGCAGATCAGCCCTTGTTGCACAACAACTGCAGGAAATGGGATATAAAGATGTCCATCGTATTGAAGGCGGCTTTATAGCCTGGAAAGAAGCCGGGCTCCTTGTTGCGCATTAAACACCAAGGTTCGTGATGAACAGTGACCCTTTAAAGTCCGGCCATGGAGGAACTGGCTTCTATCGCTCCAGGGTCGGACTCTTTAGAAAAGAATGACTATAATACAGAAAAGCCGCACCGATCAATTAACCGTCAAACATCGGCTGAATATGAAAAGAGTAGTATTGACAAAACAAAGATAGAATCCACTAACTTGTAACTGGACCTAATTATGGGGGGCTGATCAGGATACGAAACAAGGAGAAGAGAAAATGTTCAAGAAAGGAATGGGTTTGAGAACTAAACTGCTTTTAGTATTTCTCTCTCTAATACTATTTGCAGTGGTGGGAACAGCCTTCCTATCTATTCGAGGTATGATAACTCCATTAAGAGAAAGTGCGATTGAAGATCTGAAATCTATGGTAGATGAGTTCTATACTTTTGCGGAAGCGAATCCGGATATGGAATGGGCCGTGATAAGAAGAATATGTAACGAGGAGATAACAGTAGGGCAAACAGGGTTTATTTTCGTGGTTGA
>JAGLXI010000212.1 GCA_023132995.1 Candidatus Zixiibacteriota bacterium
GTGACTGGTCAGACTGTTACCACCTTCAGCGACAACGCCGAGGCCGGTAAGGTTATGTTCGAATGGGATGCTTCAGACATGGCCTCAGGTATCTACTTCTATAAGCTGGATGCCAACAACTTCACTGACACGAAGAAGATGGTCCTGTTGAAGTAATTTTCGTGTGATTTTTCTCACGATCCCCGGAAAGGTTAATCCCTTTCCGGGGTTTCTAAGGCAAGGAGGAGACAACAGGCAGAACTGATAACGACTGAGTTGAGAAAACGCATATACAGACACAGGTGATTCCAGGTGACCGGCCGGTTCAAAGAGAAACGCGATTGTACTTGCCAAACGGTCATCTTTTTTTATCTTACGTGGGTAAGATATTTGCGACTCCGGATTGGCTGTGCATCAAGTTGCGGGGTTGCACATTAATAAAGGTAGTTGCATAAGAGGTACTTTCCCGTCATTTTACGTCACACCCGTTACCACAAAGGGACTTCCATCGCCCGATTGTTACGAGTTTGCTTGCCGGCCCTCTTCGGTTGGTAAGCCTATAAAATACATACCGTTAAAGGGATTTGACGGCCAACAGCCTGTCTGACCCGAGAGTATTTGCATCGCTTCGGCGATGTGCGTTAGCTCGCCTACATAGTTGAGGTTTGGGTCTGAGAATTGCTCGAGAAGGGTTCGGAATGAACTCATTAGGTAGTTGTGCAACTGTGAATATGAGGCGTTTTGTGCCACTTTCGGTGTCTATTACGGCCGGCTCGGCCTTGACGTACAACAAGTTACCCTCAATGAGGCATGCCATGATGATGGCGCCGGTAGAGGCCGCTGAAGCAACAGCCGAGAGTTCCTCTCTTGGCGATCCCTCGACTGAGGCTTTGGCCTTCTCCTTGAGCCGGAGCTGGCATGCCGTTGCGACGGCAAAATGTTGAATATGAGAAAACGCCGCGATGAGCGGCTCAGGCAACTATAAATGCTCGATTAGTCGGAGGTTGAATATGGGAATCCTGCGAATACCCATCACCGTCCTGGTCCTTTTGATAGCTATGGCAGCCCTCGCGTCGGCTCAGGGCTCAAATGAATACATCGACTGTGGTCAAATCAGTGAGTCCGCTGTGGATACTCTCCGGTTGCAGGGATTCCAGGGGAGACCCGGCGACACTGTCTGGCTTCCCATCTTTCTGAAGTCAGTGGACACTGTCTCCGGATTCATGGTTCTCATAGAAGCATGGGATGACCAGTACCTGACTCCTATCCCCGACCCGCTCAACCCCCCGGGTGGTCCGTATATCATGTATTCGCTGGAGGGTGCGCTTCGGGACATCTGGGTGAACTCGAGCGGCTATCCGGACAAGAGTCCCGTCTACGCCCAGGTATCTTCCATGGCGGCCGACAGCGGAGCCATCATTGTCGGCTTCAATCTTGGCTTTGTCTCTGAAGAAGACAAGGCGGGGACGCTTAAGCCGTCGGCGGGCGAGGTAGTTGTCCGGCTCGCTTTCAAAGTGAGTCCTTCCATGCCGGACGGCTCCACAGCAGCGTTCAAGCTACGCGAGGTCAACGAGTGCGTGCTTGTTGACCCTCAGACTCAGACCTGGTTCTGTGCTGACTGCCGCCGGACCAACCTCAGTGTTGACCGCGATGAGAACAGGACGCTATGCCGGGATTCGAGTATCAGCAACATCGACGATACGGTCGATCCCTGGGATACGACCTGGGTCTGCAACGAAACGTTTGACACCACCGTCACCAGCACATATGTGACCTATCCCAGCAGCATAAACGGTCTCTTCACCGCCAATCTGACGCCGCCGCCGGAAATATACAGCTTTACCGGACCGGACACGGTGCAGCCCTCGAGCGCCTTTGCTCTTGAGTGGACCGCTGCCAACGCCGACTCGGTCATTATCCGGTTCCAGTCCGGTGTGATCCACACCGACGAGAACCTGGACTACTTTGTGTCTCTGACAGCTCCTGCCAGCGAGGGCTCATATCAATACGAACTGGAGGCGATCAACGAATTCGGGAGCGAAACTGCCTATGTTACGGTGGTAGTGAAGGGAGGCGCTCCACCGGATGAGCACGCGCCGACGATATCGGTAAGCAGTGTGTATTCGGTTGACGTGGGCGCCACCCTGAACTTTAACGTGAGCTCCTCCGACATAGACAATGACTTCATCACTTTAGAGGCTGTCGACCTGCCAACCAATGCATCATTTCCCCAGGCTACGGGGACAGGCAGCGCCAGCAGTCAGTTCAGTTTTACTCCCTCGGTCAGCCAGGTGGGGAACATTGTCGTCACTTTCCGCGCCAGCGCTGCGGGTGATGTCACTACCGCGCTTGTTACTATTGTGGTGAATGAGCCGGATTACGACAAGCTCTTCAGTTCCTCCACGGAATCCAACCCGATCGGGGGTATCCATGGAGGTGTCCAGGAACAGGAGGGGATCGGGTTCCCGGTCAACCTGGTCACGAGCCAGATTGTCTACGGCATCCAGTTCGATTTTCTGTACGATGCCCAGAAACTTGAGGTCACCGATGTCATGGCAACCGACAACACTTCCGAATATGTAGTATATGACAACATCGGGAAGACACCCGGCCAGGTTCGCTTCGTTACCCTTGGTATGGCCAATGAACCGATGGGAACCGAGGGCACGCAGATTATGAATGTAATCATGGCGGTAGACCGAGACGCCGCTGCCGGCCGTTATGCTGTTTACCTTGACAACGCCTGGGAATCGGTGAACCCGGACCTGGAATACCCGTCGCTGCCACTGCTGGCCGACTCCGGGATTTTCCAGGTGGACACTCTCGGTGACGTAAACCTGGACATGAGAGTTGACATTGCCGACCTGGTGAGTGTTGTGGGCTACATCATCGGCGACTACGGGTTCAATACGCGAAGGTTCGACCTGGGCGATATCAATGTCGACGCTGCGGTCAATGTTTTCGACTTGGTGGCGATAATCAGTATCGTCCTCGACGAGGCGGCCCAGGCAGGCCCCGGGCTGTTTTATGAGAGCCAGTTGGCCACGGTAGGACTTGCCTACGACGATCTGGGAACCGGCGCCAGCGACGTCATGGTGGTGACTTCGGAGGTGCCGATTGATATCGCCGGAGTGGAACTTGAGATTCTCTATGATCCCGCGGCTGTGGCACTGGGCGATCCGCAGCTTGCCATGGATGTCGACGGCATGGATCTTCGCTACCGGGACAACCAGGCGGGAAGGTTGAAGGTTCTGATGATACCGCGCGGTTCGGTTCAGTCCAGCGACATAGTTCACGCCGGCAACCCCGACTTGGTGGAAATCCCGATAACGGCCAGGGCTGAGATGGTCTTCGGAGACCAATCTCAGATCAGGTTGAACCAGGCGCTATTGGCTACGGCGGAAGCGACGGCGGTGAGAGTGGAAAACATCGATGGACCGCTGCCGACTTCATTCGTCCTGCACCAGAACTACCCCAACCCGTTCAACCCGACTACCACGATTGCGTTTTCATTCGGTTCCCAGGGTGGCGGCGGGGTCAGCCAGCGGGTCACGCTGGACATATTCAACATTCTCGGCCAGAGTGTAACGAACATCCTGGACAGCTACCTGCCGCCGGGCAACCACGAGGTGAGCTGGGACGGAACTGACCGGAGAGGCCGGAGTGTTGCCTCCGGGATATACCTGTACCGACTCAGTGTGGGAGAGGAAAGCCAGTGCAAAAAGATGCTCCTGCTGAAGTAATCCTTTGAGAGGAACTGATTACATGTGGACGAAAAAGCTCGTGCTCGGCCTTTCGGCTTTTGCCCTGCTGGCGCCAACAATTCACGCCCAGACGGAGTCCCTTTATGTGGATTCGTCGACCTCATCCAGTACAATCACCTCTGAGACGAATTGCCATGGTGAGCCAGATGGCGCTGAGGCCGATATCACCGGCAACCTGGCTAACGGCCAGACCTGGACCTTCGATGTCGACAGTACGATATACACTGGACTGCCAATCCCGCTGGCGGAAATCTACATTACTCACCGGCAATCCGGGTACATTGACGATAGCTTAGTTCTGGAATATTTTGACGGAACCAGTTACATTCCGTTTGAGTCGTTTGCCAATGTGCCGACGGTGCTGACCACGGTTGGTCCATTTTCTGCTGATTCAATAACATCCACAAGTCAGCTCAATGGCTTTCAGGTTCGAATGAGGGGTGTCACCAAAGTTGGTAGTGGTGCACCCAACAGTATAACATATTACGTGGATGCCGTCGAACTGAGACTGACTTACAACCAAGCGCCAGTAGTGAGTGATATCCCCGATCAGACAATACCTGAAGGCTCCACCTTTGCGACCGTAAGCCTTGATGACTATGTCTCAGACGTTGACAACACTGATGCAGAGATGACCTGGACATACTCCGGCAACACGGAGTTGACGGTTGATATCACCGCTCGTATAGCCACGATAACGATTCCAACCACCGACTGGAACGGTAGTGAGACGATCACCTTCCGCGCCACCGATCCGGGTCTGCTCTACGATGAGGACGCTGCAATTTTAACCGTCACTGCTGTTAACGATGCCCCGGTGCTCTCTGCGATAGGTGCGCAGTCAACCACCGAGAACGTACTGCTGAGCT
>JAGLXI010000213.1 GCA_023132995.1 Candidatus Zixiibacteriota bacterium
CCTGTAGGGCGATCCCGCCCTGTCTTCGACTCCGAGGTCGCTCAGACTCGAGGAGAGCTTGTCGAAGGACGGGATTCCCGTGCACCCACCGTCGATTCCTGCCTTCTGGAAGAGCCTGGGCAGCCAACTCCAACCAGGCTATCCCGCGGCACACTCAAGGATTCGCTTACCGTTGCTACCTTCCGGTCCTGGCGGGGTTAGGCGAGCTTGGGTTGCGCAGGACCTGATCTTCAACATCACACACCTGATCTCCCACCAGAAAATAAAAGAACCTCAGGTGGGAATTCGACCCCGGTATAGCGGATTCCGGGTTACAGGGCACCGCTAACTCCCCATCTAGCACACAGGTTATGCCTACCTTATTCCTGCCGGATGCCGAAACCACGATGGTTTCGACCTGCCGACAGGTGACGTTTTCAAAGAGCAATTCCGCCGCGACGACGGCCGTAACAGGGCTATTGTACGAGCCGTGACCTGTTTCGATTCGCCACCGAAACCTTAGAAGCAGCGACAGACGCCAGTCGTGAAGTAAGGAAGCGCCGAACTCCACACAGCGACCCGGCCTCAGCGCAAATACAAATGGAGCAGATGGGTCTCGAACCCACGACCTCCACGTTGCGAACGTGGCGCTCTCCCAACTGAGCTACTGCCCCATGCCTGTCGGCTTTCGGGCCGGCAAATGGCCGGACTCACCATCGCCCGGCGGCCAAACAATAACGAAAAAACGGGGCCAAGCCAAGCGGTTTTTGCCGGACGGCTGTCAGCATAGATCGGACGTGAAAGCTTGGGGCAGTAGCTCGACAAATCTGACCGTCCGTAACATAGAAAAACCAGTGGCCGCGATTGCAACCACCGGTCATTTTATCGTACATTGTAACCCCGTGGCTACTCCTCTTGTTTCGGAGTCTCCTCGGAATCCTCAGGAGTCGAAGCCTCGGATTCAGGTGCGTCTGCAACCTCGGTCTCGGCCGCTGCTTCCACGTCCGCCTCGGCAGGCGTTGCTTCCACCGGCGGTTGCTCCACGACAGGTGTATCCTCCGCCGCTGGAGTCTCATTGATCGTCTCATCTGCGGCTGCATCGCCTTCAGGCTGAGCCTTTTCTTCGGCGGGCGGCGCTGCTGTGGTCTCTGCCTTGGCTTTCAGCTCTTCGGGCATGGCGTCGCCAAGAGTGGCCGCCTGGGGCTCGTGCTTAGCGAGGAACTCGTCAAACTCTGTCCGTTCCCGCTTCTTATAGTATGCGATAACCGACAGGACCACTTTGCGCTGGTTCTTGTCCAACTCGGTCACTTGCAGCGGAATGGACTCCCCTTCGGCAAAGACGCCCGTAGCGTCTTTGAGTTCCTTGTGCCCGAGCTGGGCAGTCGGCACGAAACCTTCGACATCACCATCGAGATCGACCACGACACCGCGATCCAGTACTCGGGAGATGCTGCCCAGGCAGTCGGTGCCAACCGCGTATTTCCGGCTTATCTCCGGCCATGGATCCTGGGTGAGCTGCTTGTAGCCGAGCGAAATGCGGCGATGCTCATGATCGACCTTGAGGATCTTAACCTCAAGCTTCGTGCCTTTCTTCATGACTTCTGAAGGATGCTGAATCCGCCTGGTCCAGGACATGTCGGAGATGTGAACCAGTCCGTCGATCCCTTCCTCCAGCTCGACGAAAGCGCCGAACGCGGTCAAGTTGCGCACTTTCCCGGAAACGACAGAACCGGGCGGGTATTTATCTTCGATGGTGGTCCACGGATCGGGTTCCATCTGCTTGATACCCAGCGATATCTTCTCGTTATCCTTGTCCACCGAAAGGACTACCGCCTCCACCTGATCGTTGACGTTCATGATCTTCGAGGGGTGCTTGATATGCTGCGTCCAGGACATCTCGGAGATATGAATCAGCCCCTCCACGCCCTTCTCAAGCTCCACGAAGGCGCCGTAATCGGTGATAGATACCACGCGACCGGTGACTTTCCTGCCCAGTGGGTACTTCTGCTCGATGTTCTCCCACGGGTACGGGGTCATCTGTTTGAGACCGAGGCTGATGCGGGAGGTCTTCTCGTCAAAATCCAGAACCTTGACGTCGATCTGTGCACTCAGGGAGACAACCTCCGAGGGATGGCGGATCCGCCCCCACGACATGTCTGTGATGTGCAGAAGACCGTCGACGCCGCCGAGGTCGATGAAGACACCGAAGTCGGTTATGTTCTTCACGATACCCTGGCGGATCTGTCCGATACCTATTTCGCTAAGGAGCGAGGCGCGCATCGTCTCCCGTTTTTCTTCGAGTATCATCCGGCGCGACACGACGATGTTGCGGCGGCTCTTGTTGATCTTGATGATCTTAAGTTCCATTATCTCGCCGATGAGGGCGTCGAAATCCGGCACCTGCCTTAAAGCGACCTGAGAGCCGGGCAGGAAGGCGTCAACACCTTGGATGTCCACCACAAGGCCGCCCTTGATACGGCGAACCACCCTGCCTTCGATCTGGTTCCCGGAGTCGTGAACATCACGGATGTTGTCCCAGACGCGCATGAAATCGGCCTTCTGTTTGGAAAGGACAAGCTGGCCGTTGGCGTCCTCAATCTGCTCCAGAAAGACTTCGATGTTCTCCCCCACCGCAATGTTCAACGGCTTGGGGAACTCATTAAGGGGGATGATGCCCTCGGATTTGAAGCCGACATCGATAATGACATCGTCCCGGGTCACACCCATGACGGTGCCGGCAACTACCTCGCCCTCCTTGATATCCTTGATGGTCGAGTCGTACATGTCGACCATGGCCTGGTAGTCGGCTGGTTCGTAGACGACACCGGCGATGTCGGTGATCTTTACGGCAGCCATCTCCGGAGGGGGCGGTTCTGCGACCGGCATCGATTCGCGCACCCTGGCCTTCTCCAGCATTCGGCGATGACGCTCGGTCAGAACCCGCTTATGCTTTTCCCGTTCTTTCGGTCTCGTCGCGGCAGCGGCGAGACCGGCACCCTGGGTCTTGGTGATTTTGGTTTTGACCTTTTTTGTTTTTCTTGCAGCGCTGGTCTTGCGCTTGGAAACCCTGGCAGTTTCGGTTGAAGTAACAGGTGTTTTGGCCTCTGCCATTTACAAAAGAGAACCTCCTTACAAAAACCCCGGCGGTTTGGATTTTTTCCCGACGACGGGAAAACCGCCAGAGAACTTCCCCAGAGCGTCATGTCGCCGCTGAGGCAAACCCTAATCTAACAGGAAGCGCCGGTTTGGCAAGCGATTTCTGCCACACGGGAACACACTATTTAGTCGGCCTTTGGGGGCTTTGACTTGACCGACACCACCCGGTCTCTGAGAGCAACAATGCGCTCCATCACTGTCGTGGCGATTTCGCGGTATCCATCCTTGTCGGCTGGAATCGATGAAACCCACTTAGCCGGAAGTGGTTCGCCGAACGTGATGCTGAAGTCCTCCCTGCCGAGAAGGCAGGCCCCCAGTCGGTTTGACCCCTCTATGTAACCGGGTATAATAAGGCAGCCGGCCTGTGAGGCTATCATGCCGATACCGGCTTTGGGCTCAAGGAAATGCGCCGACTTCGAACGCGTACCCTCAGGAAAAACCAACAGCCCGCGGCCGGACCGGATTGTTTCCACGCAGACCTCGATAGCTGCACGGTCAATTGTAGCCCGCCTGACAGGGAGAGCATTTACGCCCCTCAGGAGCCAGCCGATGGGGCCAAGGCGAAAGAGTTCCGCTTTGGCCAGATAGTACAACTCGCGGGGGGACCAGGAACCGACCAACGGCGGATCGAAATAGGATAGGTGATTGGTGGCCACGATAAACCCGCCCTGCCGGGGGAAATGCTCCTTGCCACTCACCCTGATACGGAAGAAAAGCTTGCTGACGAGGCGGATCAGGATCCAGACAGAGTAGTATACTAACTTCATGCTACTTGAAAATGGAGCGGATCAACTGGATGATATGGTCGACTTGTCCCTCGATAGTCATGGTGCTGGTGTCGACAACGTAGGCGTCCCGGGCTTTGGTCAGTGGAGAATGCTGCCGCTGCGAGTCGTACTCGTCGCGCCGCTTGATATCAGCTTCCTGCTCCTCAAGGGTGGTCGAGATGCCCATCCGGGCCATGTCCAGGAGGCGTCGCTGGGCCCGCTGGCGGGGACTTGCGTCGAGATAGATTTTCATATCGGCCTCAGGGAATACAACCGTCGTCGTGTCTCTGCCTTCGGCCACAACCGATCCGTTCTTGGCCAGCTGCCGCTGCCGAGCCACCATCGCTTCGCGGACCTCCTTGTGCGCCGAGACCTCTGACACATGTTGTGTCACATCTACCGACCGTATCTTCTCAGAGACATCGACGCCGTTGAGCAGGACCCGATTGACCTCGCCGTCGCGGTGGAACTCTATCGGCACTCTTTGAGCCGCCGCGGCCAACGCCCTGCCGTCCAGCGGGGGTATGTCGTGTTCAATCGCGAACAGGGTCAGGGCGCGATACATGGCGCCGGTATCCAGATAGAAATATCCCAGCCGGTCGGCGAGAAGACGGGCGGTAGTGGATTTGCCCGACCCGGACGGGCCGTCGATAGCGATTATTTTGCCCTTGAGCCGGGACAGATTCAGCCGCAGTGGTTGCATAAGGGAAATGTTATACTATGGCGACCCGAAAGGCAACGGGAAAAATGTCCGGTGAGGGCAGCGGCCCGAATCACGGGCCTTTGTCGCCTGCCAACACAGCCATCCAGTCCTTCAGCCCGCCTGTCTCGGGCCAGAGCTCGGCGAACTTCTGTACCACACGCTCCAGGGCGGCCTCGTCCCCCGTCTCAGAACAGCGCTCAGCCAAGTGGGCAAAGGCTGTTTGATACATTGTGATCATGTTTCTGCCGGTCTTGTCAAGAAAGCTCCACTTCTCCAGCCCGCGGTATTCGTATCGGCGCAGAAGATTATCTTCCAGTGTATGGTAGTCAGCCAACTCCAGGGAATCAGTCACAATCCGCCAAATGAGGCCATCCAGCCGCGCATGAGGTCTGAGTCCCAGCGGCAGCCGCAAGCCAAAACCGGCTGAAAAACAGATCGGTCTCCTCCAGGCATTCTCCCGCAGAATATTCAGCAGGACCTGATCCTGAACAAGCAGATACCCCTGCGGGATGCTCGGTTCGACGACCCATGACAGAGAACTACTATCCAGGCCGCCTTTGTTGATTATTACAGTATCTGCTTCCCATGGGATGACACCCAGGTTCGGCAGAGAGTCTTCGCTGAGTGTCCATGGC
>JAGLXI010000214.1 GCA_023132995.1 Candidatus Zixiibacteriota bacterium
TCACTCGACGCGGCAAGTGTTTTCTTGAAGGAAGCGAAGCCGCGGAAAGTACCCCATGAACCGATTCAGAAATAGACGGACAGACCGAGTTTGACGTTGGATCCATCCAGGACAAATCCGTCTGTGTTGGTTTCGCTCTTCCTTTTATACCCCGGCGGTGAGCTCGGTCTATCTTCTGTGTACTTGGCTTGTGTGTAGTAGAGAGACAAATCATACTCGGCAAGGAAGCTGATATTGGACCTGGGGAACCATTCGATCCCAACTACGCCTGACACGCCTGCATACCAAGTGGTTCTCTTTCTATCAGTGCTCTTCGGGGAGACATCTTCACGACTTCTGATGAGGCGGTAGTCCTTGGAGTAGCGGTATGCGAATGTGGGGCCAATTCCGTAGTAGAGATTGGTGGAAACTGACGGGCTTGGGTACTTAATCATCTGAACCACGAATCCAAAACTGATCTGGTCGTCGTCTAAGTCATCCGAGGTCGTGATCGAGTCATTCACGTAATCGGTCCCTTCTCCATCCTGCAGAGAGAACCCCACTGAGACCCCGGCTCGCAGCGCGGTGGCATTTGATATGTGCTTCTTGATCGATATCGTGCTGCCTTGGAATGACGCCAATTGGAAGTTCTGAACGACTTGGAACTGGAGCGCCCAGGCCCCTTTCTTAAGTGAGTTCTCGCCCGCACTTGCCGTAATAGCAAAACCTGCGCAAACCAGCAGCGAGATAATGAACAACCGGGGATTGTGCTTTGTGACCATTCCTAACCTCATCGTAATGAAACCTGATAGAATGCTCTGAAACAAAGCTACCCGCTTTCACTCGACGCAGCAAGCGTTTTCTAAGAGGAAGTGAAGCCACGAAGAGCAACTTGCAAACAGGCAAACGGTTCCGATTGGGTGGATATCCCGTTACCGGAATCAAGAAGGAATCCAGTCTTGAAGCGACAGGGTCTGGACAGCGCCGGAGGAGGAATTAAAGACGATCACGAAGACCTTTAAGGCCATTCCTGTGACAGAGAAACGGCACGAGAAGAGGTATCTCGATGTTGGCTTTGCCTCCTCAGAAAACAGACATTCTTGAAATTAATCCAGGGATGCAACTACGATCTATCTTACGTACAACACATCACTTCACCAGAACAAGCACAATGATCCGAGGCATACTGACTGTCTCGATCACTGTGATGATGTCTTCCATGAGTCAACGCGTCCTATGGGGAGATACTCAGAAGAAATGCTAAACGTAAAGAGGCTCAGGCTTTTCCCAACGCCTGTTCGATGTCAGCTTTCAGATCTTCAAAGTCTTCAATCCCGACAGAACATCTCACCAGCTCATCCTTAATTCCTGCTTTTTCTCTTTCGAATTTGGGAACACCGGCATGAGTCATTAAAGCAGGAGATTCCATCAACGATTCAACGCCGCCGAGAGAGACGGCCAGAGTATTGAGTTTAACATTATCCAGAAGAGTTTTCGCTCCCACTAAACCTCCCCTCACTCCAAAAGATATCAATGCCCCGGGCCCCCGCATTTGCCTGTTTTCTCCAACAAGATGATGCATTGGATGATCTTCATGACCGGGATAAATTACCCATTCTATCTTCTCATGATTTGCGAGGAAGTCTGCTATTCTCTTTGCACTTTCCTGCATTTTATCCATTCTAATTCCAAGCGTCTTAACACCATTGAAGAAAAGAACTGCGTCATGGGGAGACAAAACGCCCCCTGTATTTGTAACAACATTTCGCAGATCATGATAGTCTTTTTCAGTTTTTGCGATGATTATACCCCCGACAGCGTTGGCGTGCCCTCCTATTGATTTTGTCATGGAATGGATGACAACATCAGCTCCCCAATCAAGGGGATTCTGTAAATAAGGGGAGCAAAATGTATTATCAACAACCAAAGGGATTCCGTGTTTCCGGGCTAAGGCCGAAACATTTGAGATATCGGTTATTGCCAGAGTCGGATTGGCAGGAGTCTCTATGTAAATCAACTTGGTATTCGGCTGCACAGCCCTGCGGACATTGTCAACATGTGATGTTTCCAGGAAAGTTGCCCGAACACCCCACTTTTTGTAGAAGGAGGAGTTTTCCAGTATTGTTCTGGAGGGGCCATACATAGAAGAGGTCGCGATAACATGACTCTCATTGTCCAGGAAATGGAAGTAAACCGCACTCACTGCCGCCATGCCTGAAGCTGTTGCAATTCCCCCAAAGCCATGTTCAAGTTTGGCGATTTTCTTTTCTAATGCATTAACTGTGGGACTGGAAAGCCTTGAATATATTCCCTTTTTGTCTCTGCTTGCGAACCTATCAGCCCCATCTACGCAGTTTTCAAATGCATAAGTTGAGGATTCTTCAACAGGTGGATTTACAGGGCCGGAATGTGCATGATAACCTGCATGCACGGCATTAGTATTGAACCCTGGATTATGTTCATCGCTCATTCTGAATCATCCTTCCGTAAGATAAATCATGGAATAGCATTTAAGTGTTATTAAGATAAATATATGTGATTCAGAAATCAATGCCAAAGGCTTTTGCGAGGAAGGGAAATGCGGATTCTGTTAAGCCTGGTGATCTCTCCTCCGGCGTGAGCACAGAAGATACATGCGATGGTGTCCTTCAGACTGATTGAAACCTGGTTGTCGACTCGCCGTGTGACAATCGAGATTCTGCCGGGCTTGTCGTCCATTGCATCCACCGTATCGATTGGGCGGATACCCCGTTACCGGAATCAAGAAGGAATCCAGTCTTGAAGCGACAGGGTCTGGACAGCGCCGGGGGAGGCATAGGAGACGATCACGAAGACCTTTAAGGCCACTCCTGTAACAGAGGAACGGCACAAGAAGCAGTATCTCGAATTGTTGGCGAATACAGCAGCGGGCACCTCGGCAAGATTCTGGCAGCCCCGCAGGGCATGATCCCCGCGATCCTGCTATTTCATTTGTGGGGCGCTATTACAGATATCCCGCCCTGCTTTGACGCCACTGACGATTCAGGTCAATAATCGACGTGTACTGCCGATAAAGAAATGAAGAGGCAGTTTTTTTGACACGGGGGGTAAATCCCGCTTTGTATCTATCGGTTTTCAGGAGCACGGGAGAACAGGTAGTCAGGTCGATTATGAGAATCCAGCAATATGGAGGTATTCTATGCTGAACCGCAGGCAGGTGCTGCTGTTGGTGGGGCTGTTGGTGCTGATGGCACTGATGGTCGGTTGTTCCAAGGACGACGATGACAGTCCCACCGGCTCGAACAATGACACCAACCCTACCGGGCTGGTGACCCTCACCGGGATCATCTCAGACGCCGTCACCGGTAACCCGATTCAAGGTGTAACGGTTACTCTCACAGGGCCGACCAGCCAGTCAGTCGAGCGCACCGAGATGCGCGAAACGGCACTGTCGCCCGGATACACATGGGTAGATATCACGGACTCTGCCGGTGTCTACACTTTTGCCGGTGTGCCGACAGGCGACTATTCGCTTGCGGCGACCGGCAGCGGGTTCATTGCCGCGACCAGTTCGGTTTCGGTGGACGATCAGACAGAGGAAGTGACTATCACCGACAATATCAGTATCTCACCTGAGATGGCTGTCGGTCAGTATCGGTTTGTCCTGAGTTGGGGAGAAACGCCCTACGATCTTGACGCCCACTACTGGAAAGATACCTTCCACGTCTATTGGCCGTCTTCATCCCGCGGCGACTCTACGGCCGAGCCGTTCGCCAGACTGGACATTGATGACGTAACCGGATGGGGTCCTGAAACGATCACCATTTACCAGTTGCCAACCACGGGCACATGCAAATATGCGATCAAGAACTATAGCCAGGACGCTTTGCCCGTGGGAGCCCACGTGGACATCTACAGCGGTAGCTCCCGGATCGCCAGCCACGATGTCCCGACGTCCGGCACCGGTCGCTGGTGGTACGTGTGCGACCTGACCAGCAGCGGCACGCTGTCGGTACACAACACTATCCTGGATGAGCCACCGGTTTACTATACCCCCCCGGGACCGACGGCGGCAGTTCCGGCAAAATCGCCGCTTCGCTAAACACGGGGAGTGTCCGACAACACAACGGCCCGGCAGCAAGTCTGTCGGGCCGTTGCGTATCGATAGGACAGACACGTCGGGCTGGCTCTCACAGAGCCAGAAACATCGCCTTACTGTGTCTGATGCTAAGGATAATGCGATCCAGAGCGGCGACCGACAGGAGTATTAACAGCGGTACTGCGACCAGTTCCGATCTGATCGGAGACTTGGCATTGACCGCCTGGAGAGCCGAAGCAACGCTGTCGGCAGTGCCGCCCGCCCCGGATAGAATACCGCTCACCAACTCCCCAAGCCACGACATATCGAGGAAGTAAAAGACAAGAAAGACTGCCGCCGCAGAGCCTGCCAGCGACCAGATCAAACCACTGTACCGCGACAGAGTGCGCTGCGGGGCGACCTTCGCCGCTACGCTCTGGGCAAAACCGGCCGGAAGCTCAAATCCGGTTTCATCCTTCAGACCCTGGAAAAGAAGCTCATACTGCTTGACCAGGGCTCGGCAGTTCCCGCAGGCCTCAAGGTGGGCGGCGGCACTCTCTTGCCGGGGGCCAAGGGCGTTTTCCACGTAACCTTGTGCTTCCTCGTGAGTCAGGTGTTCCGATTTCATAGCTCCTCCGGCTGGTATTTTGCCAGCAGTCTTTTTCTGAGCAGTCTCCGCGCCCGATGGAGATAGCTCTTTACCGTGCCCTCCGGCATCTCCATGATCCGGCTGATCTCACGATAGCTCAACTCGTCCAGGTGGTAGAGAGTCAGGATCGCCCGAAACGGCACCGGCAGGCTGTCGATCTCCCGGCGCAGACGGTTTGAGAGGTCCTGCTGTTCCACAAGAGCGTCAGGCAGCACATACTCACCGGCGACGCTGTCAATTGACTCATTTTCACCACAAAGGTCCTCGAACAACGGCAGCTTTTTCTTCTCGATATAGTTCAGGCACCGGTTGTAGGCGATCCTGGCTACCCATGTGGACAGCTTCGATTCGAAACGAAACCCGGACAGGCTCCCGTGGATTTTCAGGAACACGTCCTGGCATACATCCTCGCGATCGGCCCGGTTGTCAATCATCCTGAACACAACATGGCTGACCAGGCGTTGATATTGCGCCACAAATTCCTCAAACGCCTTACCATCACCGGCCAGAATCCTGTCAATCTGGGTTCGCCTTGCGGCCATATTATATTCTCTACGTATATGTGACCGCTCATACAAGAAAATGTTGCGAAGTTTTGTGCTTAGCAAGTGCAACATTTCCTGCTCGCGGCTGTCGGATCGGTAGAACACAAACAAAAGGAGTCAGTTATGCCGGAAATTGTGATACTACCAGCCATGTTCCTGGCTATTGTGGCGATTATCAAAATTGTCACCGACAACAGAATCAAGACCCGGCTGATCCAGGAAGGGCTTGTGGACGAGAAGGTGAAGTTCCTCTACCAGAGCGGATCGGAGAGGCCGGGGATCTCAAACGTCAAATGGGGCCTTGTCCTTGTAGGAATAGGCCTGGCGGCCATGATCGGATTTTGGTTCCCGGAGGCGGTCTCGGAAGAGGGCGTTATCGGCCTGATGTTCATTTTCGCCGGCCTCGGGTTTCTCATCTACTATTTCGTGGCATCACGAGGAACCGACAGCCGCAAAGACAACACGGC
>JAGLXI010000215.1 GCA_023132995.1 Candidatus Zixiibacteriota bacterium
CCGACTGTCGGCGAATCGATACTGACCGGTGAAATTGGTGGCGCAACCGGCCAAAGAAATCAATACCACAAGCGACAGGAGGCAGACCAGCGCGGCCAACTGCCGAAGGGGCAACTGCCGACATGTAGCCCAGTTCGCCCTCAACGAGTTGCGCCTGTTATCCGGGCTGTCCATCATGATAGATCCACCAAAAATCCGTTTGTGACTTCACTGGCCTTCCTTCAGCGACCTTGCGAGTAAGCTCACGCAATGGCTGTCAGCAGCGGGTATTGATCGGCCTCACGCCGAAAGGTGGTATTCAGATGACTGAGCACGCAGTTCGCTGGCAAGTACCACAGGCCGCTACTATCAAACTAAGGCGATCAGAACGTGATGCAAGGGAAAACTGAAGAGTTAGCATCCAACCCGGAGAGAACTGTATTCCGGGGCGCTGTTTCTGAGCGAGTCGCGTGAATCTCTTATCACGCTTCAGGTCAAACCAGACAGAAAGAATGTCGCCGAAGTCAAGGACAGAAGTCATGCGATCAATAGATAGCGTTAGAGTGTTTTGTGTCACTGGGATGCTGGCTGCTCTGGTACTTTGGCCGCAGGGAGCCTAGGCAGACGTCTGGCCGGTGTCAGGCAGTTCTGATAACATGGCCGACACTCCAACGCTTGTTCTCGGAGCCGTGTGGTAGTTTGCTGTGCCGTGAATGTAAAAGGAACTCTACATGGTCACTGAGTGTTCCACCATCATCTCCTCGCTGCTACCCGTCTCGCCCATGCATTGTGACCAGATGCAGTACATCTCATCATCGCTCGTTCGGGAATTGATTACCAGGTCGGCCTCGCCGCGATTTACCATGTCGGTAAAGCGTTTCGGGAGAACCGGGTCAAAGGTCGTCCCGGACTCCTCAGCCATGATAGCCAAGGCCTTCTCGGTAGTGTACGCGGATCGGTATACCCTGTCCGAGGTCAGAGCGTCAAAGACGTCCGCGACGCAGATGATTCTGGCGCCGAGGGGAATATCCTCACCCTTCAGGCCCAGAGGGTAGCCGCTGCCATCCAGTTTCTCATGGTGGTGAAGGATGGAAGGTTTGATATCCCACGGAAACTCCTTGCCGCGCAGCATGTCGATACCCGATTCCGGGTGCTTCTTGATCTTCTGGAATTCCTCTGCCGAAAGCCTTGAGGCCTTCTTGAGGATACTGTCATCGACTCTGGTCTTTCCGATATCATGCAGCAGCGCGGCTGCCGTAACAGTCTTCAGCATGTTACTGCGCAGGCCGAGTTCCTTTGCCAGAAGCAGAGCGAGCGAAGCCACCCGGTCGGAATGGCCTTTAGTGTAGTGGTCCTTGCGGTCGACTTCCTTGGCCATCGAGTCGAAGATCTCAAGATACAACTTCTCAATGGAGTGTATGACCTGTTCGGTTGTCTCTCGCTTTCCGTCGGCCTTAAGGGTGGTGTAGATTTGGTAGGACGATTCCAGATCAGCCAGGGCATCAAAGGGCCTTCCCATGGCCCGGAAGAGCGTTCCTCTCTCGAGCAGCACCTCGGCCTCAAGAAACTGAGTTCCGATCTGTCGGCTGGTCTCGTAGGCCTCATTGAGATTCTTGAGGGCGGTATCATACTGCCCCTCGCGGAACGCGAGTTTGCCGGTGATTTTCTTGACCTCGACCAAATGGCTATTGGTCAGGTTCGATGCTACGAGGTAGCGTTCGGCTTTCCGGCAGTGCTGACAGGCCTCGGAAAGGGCACCCTTCTTCAGATAGAGATCGGCGAGGTTGATGTCAGGTAGAGAGCCGAGGCTCTTGTAGTGCAGGATGGCACGGCGGACTTGATCCTCGGCGTTGTTTGCGACAGAGCAAGCTACATCCGCCGCAGATGAAGGAAAACATGGGACAAGTGTAACGTGATCTGCGACAAATCACGCTTGAAATATGGCTGGTAACTCTTCATTTGTGGCATTTGAAACATGATATATGACGGATAATGCTTGATCTGTTGCGGAGGAAGCTTACTTTAGGGAGGAGCAAGTGTTCCCTATGGCGTAAGGAACAATGCAAGGGCCGATAAAGGCTTTTGGAGCTGTACCGATGAATTCCCGCCCAATCTCAAGAAGACTTATACTGGCACGCTTCATTCTATTGGGTTCTTGTATAGAACCGTAAGCTTCCCTGTCAAGTAGACAATTCATAAGTAGAGAGTGAGGCTGGGACCGCTTTTTCTATCTGACTGTTTCCCATTGAGTTATAGTCACTAAGCGGCGTGGTTTCCTCACTCACACTAGACTCAGGATGGTGGCTGTTGAAATAATCCCGGATTGAGGCGGAATCAACTTATTCATGACTTCGAACTTAGTCGAAACGATCGCTTTGTGCTCCGTCGAGGGCATTAGATACTTGAGTGGTCGCCCCAATAGGGTTACATTACGATTCGTATTTATGGATAACGTGAAAGTCTATGTGCTGTATTTTTGTGTCGGATCTTCATGGTGATAAGAGTCACTACCGAAAGCTGTTTGCGATGGTTCGTGAGAATATACCATCGGTCGTTTTTCTTGGAGGCGATCTGCTACCGAAGATCGAATTGCTGAGCGGAGCGGGCAGCAGTTTCATCAACAACTTCCTGGCACCAAACTTCTCAGAGCTCAAAAGCGACCTCGGCGAGCGGTACCCTCATGTTTTTATCATACTTGGAAATGATGACCCTCGCGTCTACGAAAAAGACATCCGTGACCAAGAGAGCGATAAATTGTGGGAGTACGTTCACAACACCAAAGCAACACTGGGTAAGTACAGCATCATTGGGTACGCCTTTGTGCCGCCATCGCCGTTTCAACTCAAGGACTGGGAGCGGTACGATGTCTCTCGATTCACGGATCCCGGTTGTGTCTCGCCGGAAGAGGGTTTCCGCACTGTTGAACCGGTGGGACGTCGTACCCGATATCGAACTATCGCTCAAGACCTGGAGGAGCTGACCGCTGACGAGGAAATGACGACAACCATAATGCTATTTCACACCCCACCATACCAGACAAAACTGGATCGGGCAGCTCTTGATGGCAAGATGGTAGACCATGTACCCCTGGATCCGCACATCGGCTCAATAGCCGTTAGACGGCTTATAGAGAAGAGGCAGCCATTGCTGACATTGCACGGTCACGTTCATGAATCAGCAGGAATCACAGGGTCATGGCGCGATCAAATCGGTCGAACACACTTGTTTACAGCCGCTCACGATGGTCCCGAGTTAGCGGTGGTTCGGTTTGATCCCGAGGATCTAAAGAGAGCGTCCCGGACTCTGATTTGAGTTAGTCTTCGTTCGATCCCCCGAGTGTCAGCGGTCGTGCGGCATCGGTGATTGCTCCGATTTTCGCAGCCCAGCTTGTGTTGTTGGCGATGTCCTTATCGGTAATGATGTGGACATCCAAGAGACCGTCGGTGCGATAACCAGTCTGCGAGTAGTTTATTTCAGCCAGACAGAGACTCCATCCCTCAAGCCAGTTACGAAGGAGGTCGAGCTGTTCATCCGATCCTCTGAAGTGAACAAGAATGTCTATATCAGAGGAGGATCTGGCAGTGGCGTTCTTGGTACTGCCGAGAACATAGAGATTTACGACTCCGAATCTATCCGCGTCTATCACGCGCGCGATGCACTCCACCATATACAGTCGCCATTGCCAGGAATGCTTCTGGAGAACCGGTTCCAATTCAATCTGAGCAGGAGTTGAAACCGATTCCTGGGTCGGATGGGAAAGAAACCCGATGGCTTCTTTGAGATTGGCGTTCATATGAATACAAAGCACCCGCCCGGATGCACTTTTGGGTATTTCTATCAGACGAATCGTGTCTTTCAGTTCGGCAAAATCGGGGGCGACTTCAGGCAAGAGGTTCTCTGAACCGGTTAGAAAGCGGTCATTGAACACTATGTCCTTTTCATCGGGATACAATGGCAGATAACGGATGTCCGCTTCAACCAGATCCTGGAAGAAATGAGTCCCGAAAGACAAATCGGGTACATAGTTACCTTTCTTGTGTGCAATTTCGATTAAAGCCGCGGTATTGTTGATATCCGAGTAAGTTACGCTGACACCCAGTTTGATGTCACCGCGACTACCCCACCGTCCCGGTCCCATCAGTATGAATTTTCGTTTCGGCAGCACTTTGTTGAGAAAGCTAACGGCTCGACCCACAGCGACCATGGACGCCCGGTCGGGTAGATCACTATATTTTTGAGGGTCCACGTACACAATGTGACTGATGTTATGAATGCTGCCATTCGAGATGTACTTGTTAGCGGTGAATATCACCTGCTCGCTTGGAGTGTCTTTAGGTATTGGAGCCGGAGCGCTTGCATGAGAATAACTCTGCCCCCGACATTGCAGCAAGTAGAAATTACGGCCATCGTGGGCAAACTCGATATCAACCGGCATATCCATCGTACTCTCAAGCGTGTCGAGAACCGCCTTGATCTGGCTGACAATGGGCGTTTGCGAGATCAATCCCTCAAATGTAACGACAAGATCGTCACTCTGATCCGCCACACCTGTGAGCGCCGATACGGAGCAAATGCGATCTTCCTTTAAGAGCGATACTATATGCTCGATTGCGGGGAGCTGCTCGTCCCCTTCGCGGATGAACTCTCGAAGCGGAATCGTATCAAAGGTATTGGTTTCCAGATTAATAACGTCCAGGTTGACCGGCGAATAGCGTACGACCTCGTCAGTAGTGGTATTGGCGCGTAGACCTGGTTGACCGGGCGCGATCAGGATTGGGTAATCATCACTCAATCGATCTACAGCACGCGTTCCCAATCCCGGTACCATACGGATTAGCCCATCTTCTCTTTTGATCCGAGGGGACCAGCGAAACTCGTTGCGGCTAAAAGCTACACCAGCGAATGATGGCAAGTAGTACTTGCCGACTCTGGTGCCGACCACCTCTTGAATGATAATGCCCATCTCCTCGCCGAAATCAAGCAGTTCTCGCTCGGCTCGATATTCTATCGGGTCAGGACCGAAGGTGGAAGCGTATACCTCGGCGATGGCATCCAACAGGGCTTCGAGACGCTCGCGCTTCGTTCCCTGATTAGCCAGGAACAGGCTCTTGTATTTGCCGGAAAACACGGCGCCGACACGATCTTCAAGCAAACTCGAACTTCGGACTATCAGCGGCTGCTCGCCGAAGTCATCCAGGGCCACGGAGAGGCTCTTCGCGATTTCGGCGGGAAACCGAGCATTCTTGAACGTCTGTACTATATGGGGATACTCAAACCGCACCTGGTTAATCGGTTTGTATTTCTGCTCTACAACTTCATCGAAATTGTTGAAGTGCATAAACTGGAGAAGCACGTCCGAAGTGACATAATACGTTTTCGGGATCTTGACGTCCGCCAGCAGTTCGTTATCTGCTGCTTTGTGCTTCAGAATCTGGGAAGCCAAATACATGCCCGCGCTCTTGCCGCCGAGTTTTCCGTGACTCTCAGATGAGTACACGACATTGCCAATAAGCTCAAAGAAATCATGTACTTCAATAAACTGCTTGGCTACGTTGATATACGATAGCTGGTCAGAAAGAAACCGCCTGATCAGTGAGACCTCAATACCACGTTTATTCGGTGATTCTATTTCAGGTTCGTTTTCTGCAAGGTAGTGATACCGGCGAATGGCGTCGGTCACATCGGCAAGCGAAAGATTGCGGTTGACAACCTGGACCAGGAAGGAAAGCTTGTCCTCCTGAATCCACTTCTGAATAAGTCGCAGGATATCTCTATCGGGAAGTTTTTTAGATGCAATTCTGAAGACCGACCTACATAGCTCTGAGGAAAACCCAACCGAGTGCCGCTGGTGAGGTTGATTCATCTCTTCCGACATGTCGGCATCGATTTCATAAGGGTTTGGAGTGAATATCTTCATGAGCTGGTCAGCTTCCTTAATACCGCTCCAGCAGAGGTGATTGAGCATTTTTCGAGAGATGTTTAAATACAGATTACGGTCTGTCTGTTTCAGTAATTGTATTACTACCTGCCACTCACCTTTATGCCCGGAGACACTGTCCATTGCCCCGCCCTCGGCCTGGTCCATTATGGCACGTAATCTATGGTGCATGATATGATTGCCGATTCGATCAGCGATCGTCTGAATCAGCTTGGATTCCTCAGCAAGGAATGGACCGTCGTCCCACTCCGGCATCTGCCGGGTATAGTAAACACAAATGTCGCC
>JAGLXI010000216.1 GCA_023132995.1 Candidatus Zixiibacteriota bacterium
GCCTCGATGATCTTGGAGCAGGCCTCAGCGATGGTTGCTTTGGGATCACCGAGCGCCTCCTCTACCTGGTAGAGGCATTTTAGCTCTTTGGCCCTGTCCTGCAATTGTTGCAACAGGCTCATACCATTCTGGTCACCGCCCTGACTTTTCTCGGATGGACTCATCGCAGTATCACTCCCTTTCGGTTGCGGCCATCTATCTTAACCGTTAATGGTGCTGCAAGGCGAACATGGCGAACGAATTTCGTTTCAGCAACAATTGGCTGAGACTCTAACCATGACCAATCGATTTGAAACCGGCCAGAGTGGTGCACACACAAATACGGAATCTGCAAGCTGGTGATATTGTGAAAAAAATGAGAGCCTTGGCTCAGCTCTACATCCATGTCGGGGAGGGTCGCCTCGACAATAACTCGTGCGCCTCCTATACTGCCCCAGTTAACCGGTATCCCGAGCCACGGGTCCGAACTGCCCCAACGTCCAAAGCCAATGAGAACGTAGCCTCGGCTGTCATCTGAAATTCGCTTGCTCAATTCATCGATTTCTGCTGCAACAGTCCGTGTATGCTCTTTACCGAACAAGTCGGGTTTAACATATATAATATCGGTCAGGTCATCGACAATACCATTACCCAGAGTTCGTTCTGAGGCCAACAGGATACGGTCAGCCTCAAGTTCATCATCCGTGACTTCTACGGTGGCTGACGAGACAACCATTGGCCTGACCTGGAGAAAACCGAATCTCATACTATAACCCTCGGATGTTCGATCTGTAGTGACGGCAAATTCGATTTCGACCGGAGTGTCCAAAACCTGCTGACATGATTTTAACAACATTGACACCAAGTCGTTAAAGGGCACTTCGCTTAGTCGAAGCAGCGGGGCGAAGTTGAGGATTCGAGGACCATCGGCACCGGTGCCTATTACGATACGGTCATTCTGGGGTTGATAGGTGGAAGCAGCCAGGCGAATGGAGTCATCTGATTCCGCATCTTTGATGTTAACCTCTATAAGATACTCGGTTTCTCTCATGGGGTCGAAAGCCGGTGGCTTGCCCATATTCACTGCCCAGAAGTCGGTCTGAGTGTTACTCAGCATCTCTCTGGTCGTGAACGGGGGACTAACCTGCGGATAAGCAGGGCTGTAAGTCCAAACACGTCCGCCGTCCACGATCATTTTACCCAGACCGAGAGCCAGATCAACCACACCTTCTTCTGGCTGTGCGTGACCGACAGGGTAGAAATTGTAAGAACGGCCCACTCCCGAGACATTGGGGTAGAAGCGATCCTTGTAACTAAGTCCAACCACTTCCTGGATTATCACGGCCATTTTCTCTTGGGCCGCTCCCTTTTTGGTCATCGCCAGATATCCCTTGGCTTCATGAAAGAAAGTGGACGCATAAACGAACTTGATGGCGTCAATCAACTTTCTATAACGGGTGTCGGTATCAGGCTGGTTATTAGGAATCATCTTGGTATCATATACGCCTGCAAATGGCTCATACATGGTATCTTCAAGCATGCTCGAGGACCTGACCGCCAGAGGGGCATGTACCGCCGAAATCAGTCCGCGTAAATCTCCGGAGAATTCGGCTGGAAATTCGGCGCGCTGAAAAGCCATGCCGATGCGGCTATCGGAGGTATCGCTCTGCGCGATTTTTCGGAGATCGTTTCTTTCTAAAAAGGCATCAAAAACATCGGTGCCGATCACGACAAACCGGGGTATCGAGACCGTGATCCCCCGGTAACTTCCTTCAGGTAGCTTTTCCTTGATTACCGTGTCGGCGAATGCTAACCCTGAAGCCTTTCCCCCTATGGCGCCTCCGCCGATACGTGAAATTACATGTTCGCCATCGAAAAAGTGCCGGTCAAACCGGGGGATATCTCCAACGGAAAGTACTGGGATTTTCTGAGGCACCGCGCATCTCCGGACGATTCATTCTGAGTCTCGGACCGTGCAATTACCGTCTTACACCCAGCCGCGATCGCGACAGGCCTTGGCAACACGGTCTACCGCAATTACGTAAGCTGCGTCACGCGTGTACAGTTTGCGCTTACGCGAAAGTTCGCTTACGGCGGCAAAGGCGGCTGTCATCTTCAGATCCAAGCGACTGAGTACGTCGTCCTTTTCCCAATAGTAATTGATATTGGACTGCACTTGCTCAAAGTAACTGCAGGTGACACCACCGGCATTCGCAAGAAAATCAGGGATCAGAAAAATATCGCGACTCTGGATAGTGCGGTCCGCCTCAGGGGTTGTGGGGCCGTTGGCCCCTTCGGCGATGATCTTCACTTTCTTGCTTATTCTCTCAACGTTATCGCCGGTGATCTGATTTTCCAGAGCTGCTGGAATCAATATATCCGCATCCTGCTCAAGCCACGCCTCACCATCAAGAATTTCGCAGCCCAACTCCTTGGCCTTAGCCTTATCTATACCACCAAACCTGTCCGTTATCCCTTTCAAGGCCTTAAGATCAATGCCTTGGGAGTTGGAAAATGAGTAGGCTTGCTGGTCTGTCTGGTCCCAGCAGGAGACGCAAATGACCTTGCCGCCGATTTGTTGGTATAATTCAATGGCAAACTGGGCAACATTGCCGAAGCCTTGCACCGACGCGACCGTTTTCTCGGGGTCGATGCCGAGTTCCCTGAGTGCCTCTCGAATCGTAAAGACAACACCATACCCGGTCGCTTCAGTACGTCCCAAGGAGCCGCCCATCCCGACCGGCTTGCCGGTAATGAATCCAGGATAATGACCGCCATAGATGTGCTCAAACTCGTCCAACATCCACAGCATGTGTTGTGAACTGGTCATCACGTCTGGTGCCGGTATATCAGTTACCGGGCCTACGTTCTTTGCCAACTTGCGCACCCATCCTCGACAAATCTGCTCTTGTTCCCTCATGCTTAGATTATGCGGATCACACACTACGCCGCCCTTACCGCCACCAAGCGGTATGTCCACAACTGCGCACTTCCAGGTCATCCACATGGCAAGCGCGCGAACCGTATCAATCGTTTCGGCGGGATGGAAACGAACGCCACCTTTGCACGGTCCGCGGGCATCGTTGTGCTGTACCCGGAACCCACGGTAGACACCAACGCTGCCGTCGTCCATCCGAACCGGGAGGCTGAATTGATACTCCCTCAAAGGCACGCGAAGAACTTCGCGAGACGCCGTGTCGAGGCCCAAGATTTCGGCCGCGCTGTCAAACTGTGCCTGGGCCATTTCATATGGATTGAATCCTGTGTCTTTCACAAGTCATCCTCGTCTCAATATCCTGGCTGGTAACCAAGATACTTGGTTTCAGTCATCATCGTCTTGCGGTAAGTTATGACCGACAAAAGGGCATCGATTCCAAGCCGCAAAACGTGATCAATTTCACAAGGAAACATACATTGGCGATCCCAAAATATCAAGACAAATGTAAGGGCTGTCGCAGAAGCAGAAGAGCTGAGTGAACCATTGTCCGAACGATTCACTTACCGACATTCGGTTTCCATGCCGGATACCATTAGAGGCGGTAGTCTACTATAGCATGCACGGCGGAACGAGGTCTGTCTCCGTTGTCACAACAACGGAAGCTTGTTACTTGTCTTTAGCGGGCTGGAAGTCGCTGGTGACTCACGGCTTGGGGAATCCGGTATGATCCTGATCTGCCTTGGCAAGAGGCGTTGAGAGACCTCTCGTGCCGCCGAGCTCGCGATCACCCAGTTGCGGAACTCGTATCGTAGACCCCGCCATTTGTTTTGCCCCGGCATTGGAGAACTCGCCTGATGATGTGTTCACCACGTCCCGCGTATCGGCAGCAGGTGCGTCCGCCGATCAGGGCCAACTTCGCCCGATTGTGCCAGTAGGGCACGGTCTCAAGAGGATGGCGGCTTAGCATATCACATCAGAGAGAATCACCCGCGCCGTCCCATTTGAAGAGTTCCGGAACGGTGCCGTGTTTCGTATCGATTCCGACGCCGAAGTTGTCGAACCCGAAGGTGGGCACTTTCAACATTGACATTCGTGCGAATCCGGTACAGGTTAACGTGTAAAGCGGGTTCTCGCTTCAGGCTGCGAGAACCATATGGTGTCGTGAGCGGGTAGTCCGGGAGGACCAAAAGAGTGTCTAACATAAAACGCTGGACGGGCAGCCGATTCGATCGTGGTCAGCAAACCATCACTCTATCCTCATGGAAGTGGTTTACTACGTTTGTGGATCAAGAGCTTAAAGACTTCACGTCTTATATATACAGAGGGCAAGCTCGTGAAGATTGGACTCTGCAATCGACGCTAGATCGTCTTGAGGAGTCGGTGCCAGAATCCAGGCGATCTCTTATCCGCCAAAAGCAACTCAATGGTTTCAAGTTGGCAACTCGTGGACGGCGCGGCCCTTCTCCACCTTCATTGGATAATGAAAACGAATTGTGGGCACTGGGTCAGCATTACGGTCTAGCTACTCCCCTGCTGGACTTCACCGAGTCCCCGTTTGTCGCACTGTATTTTGCTTTCCTCGAAGACGGGCATGAGGACAGTGGCTACCGTGTTGTCTATGCTCTTTCGGAAGTCTCGGTAGCCAGCATGAGGACCATACTTGCAGCTGACCACGCCCTCAAAATGCTCGATGGAGAGAGTGAGTCGTCACAAGGAGGCCCTCTTTTGGGTTCGCGAATCGGTTTGGGTCAGCAGCCCGCATCTCGGTTGGGGGGTGAACAGGGGCCCCCTGCTCCACCGGTAGTTGACGTGATACGTCCGATGTCGGACGAGAACTCTCGTTTGGTTAATCAAAGGGGTCTCTTCGTGAATGGTCCAGAAGGACTATCAATCGAGGACTGGATTGGAGACAACTCCGAGGGCACAAATAGTGTAGTCCTCTTCAAGATTCGAATTCCAAACAGGGATAGGGGCCGGTGCCTACAGTTTCTGAACAGGATGAACATAAACCATCTGTCGCTCTTCCCGGATTTGTACGGAGCTTCCCGTTACTGCAATATGGATCTACAGATCAAGAACTACTGACCCGCGCCGTCCCATTTGAAGAGTTCCGGAACGGTGCCGTGTTTCGTATCGATTCCGACTCCGAAGTTGTCGAACCCGAAGGTGGAGTCTGACCTGGGCGGTTGAAGCCAAAGGCTGTTGTCACGGGCCGTCGGATGATCTGATTCGCCGTCATCGTCAAACGAGAGATACCGGTCGGTGCCGCCAATGTCAATAAACCCGCCGAAGGATTTGGCATAGGTATAGTATGGCGTCAGGCGCGAAGGTCTGGCGAAATCCGCGCGGAAGGTCGCCTCGCCGAGACCGGGCGTGCCACGACCGAGATAGTAGGCGTCATCACCGCCAATGTCGATCAGGAAGGCGCACGAACGAATCTGCGCCAGGCCCATCGAGATCATCTCGGCGCGGTAGGTGTCGTCGCCCCCCTTGTTGATGAGAAGAGCGTTGGTGTAGTCCCACCCGAAACCCAACCCCGCGCCGGCCGTTTCATAGAGCTCGTGGCGATCATGACCGGACTCGTCAAGCAGGATACCGTTACAATAGTGCGCGCCGGAACCCTGGGTGAAATAGCAGGATTCATAGACATCGTCACCGTAGCGGTCTGCCGCGATGCCGGTTGCAAACCAGTAGCCGACTCCCAGCGTCCAGTTGCCGGAGTAGTAATGGTCGTCACCGTGAATATCAATGATGGCCCCCAATCCACCCGCCCAGGAATGGCCGTCGGAACCGTCGCCGCGCCTGCCGAAACCGGCACCCTGGGCATTGTTGCCGTTGATCTTGTGCTTGCTATGGTAATCGCCGCGATTGTAAACGTCGGAAAACGGCTCCGCCGTGTAACTGTCATCACCTTCAAACGACGCGCATACCCCGACCCCACCGCCGACACCACCCATCCCCTGGCCGTCGCCGTACAGATAGCAGGTATCTTCACCGATTGCGTCGAGACAAAGCCCGATACCGAAATATCCGCATCCCTGTGCCGACAGACCGGCCCGGTACTGGTCGTTTCCCCGCCGGTCCAGCAGTATCCCGACCCCAAAAAGCCCGGCGCCCTGGGCAAAGATGGAGCCGTTGTAGTGATCATTACCTTTGCTGTCGATCACCAGGCCCCCTCCCATAAGACCGACACCTGACGACGGCGGGTATTCCTGCCTGCCGTAGCCGTAGTAGTCATCGCCTCCCAGATCGATCAGCACCGAAATCGGGTTTGACAGTGATGACGTCGCACCGGGGCTGCCCTGATAGATGATGTCGCGTCCGAAATCAACCACAAGCAGGCAGCCGGAGGCATCATACTCGATATACTCCGGGAGCGGTGATTCGGCCGCGGCGGACTTGTCGCTGTCGAAGGTGGGGGAGAACACGGCCACTTTGCCGAATGGAGTGCGTAGTTCGAGTTCGAAGCCTTCCGGAATTTCACCGGCGAACTGAGCCAGTTTCTTCTCGGCTTTCTCGGCAGCGGCGGCCGTTTTCAAGGCGGCGTAGTGCAGCGACGGCAGGTCAATGGTGGCCGCAATGTCATCCAATTCCGGGTAATAGAACATGCCGTCCGCCTGGGTGTCGGCCAGGTCACGGATGTTGAAGGCTGTCTCCATGTCGAGCCGGTCGCAATTGCGAAAGGCCATCTGTCGCCACCTTATGGCCTCGGTCAGGTTGACCAGCAACTCCGCCAGGGTGAGCCGGAC
>JAGLXI010000217.1 GCA_023132995.1 Candidatus Zixiibacteriota bacterium
GGTCAGAAGGGGGAATCTCTCGATCTGGCCGCGTCGGTTCTTGGTATCTATAAAGCCACGCTCGCGATCCTCTTGCTCATACTTGCAGGGTATCAGGGCGTCAAAGGCCTTGATGATCTCCGAGCAGGAGCGATCGGTGAGGTCGGCCGGCACGATGAATATGAAATCATCTCCCGCGATGTGCCCCACAAACCCCTCACGGCACAGATCGAAAACAATATCCTTGATGACGCGTGACGTCAACTGGATGACCTTGTCTCCCCTGGAATAGCCGTAGTAGTCGTTGTAGGCCTTGAAATTGTCCAGGTCGGCATAGCAGACGGCAAATTCGGCCTCCTGCTGCAATTGGCGGTCGATTTCGTGCTCTATCATGGTCGGCCCCGGAAGGTGTGTAGAGGGATTGATCGAAAGATCCCGCTGGCTCCGCTCCAGCACGCGGCGGATCCGAACCTGAATTAAGTGGTCTTTCCACTCGCCGTAGATGAACTCTTCAACACCGTTCTCATAGGCGGCGACAACGGCGCTGTCGTCCGGATCGGGGTGATACAGGATGACCGGGATGATTGACAGGAACATGTTGTGCTTGATGGCCCTGATCAGTTCCACAGCCCGGAGCAAATCGTCCTGGCCGCTGATGAACACCGCCTCAACCGGGAATCTCTGACAGATAGTGACCAGACTCTCAAAAGCCTCAAACCGGTGGAAGGATATCTCCTGGCCGCGAAAGAACTGCTCCAGATGAAAGTCGAGGTTTGCCCCGACCTGGTTGAGGGCAAAATGGCGGACCGAGGGCCGCGGCTGTTCAGTGTCCTTTGGTCCCTGCCAGTTCTCGAGGATGGTACTTTCTGTGCTCAGCAATAATATATTCCCGGTCAATGGTCGTATACACCTGTGTCGTAGATATATCGGCATGACCGAGCATTTCTTGCACCACCCGCAGGTCCGCACCACCTTCAAGCATGTGGGTTGCAAACGAGTGCCGGAACGTGTGCGGGGAGACTTTCTTGGCAATCCCGGCTTTCGCCACGGCTCTCTTGACTATTTTCCACAGTCCCACCCGGGAATAGGGCCGCCCCAATCGACTGATGAAAAGGAGGTCTGAGGCAAGGCTGCGGCTCGGGCCATGGTCGACGAACTCCTGGATGGCCCGGGAGGCAAACTCGCCAAGCGGCACCAGGCGTTGCTTGTCACCCTTGCCGAGAACGCGGATGAAACCGGCCTCAAACTCGATATCGCTCAAGCGGAGGTTTATCAGTTCCGTGACACGAAGGCCCGATCCATAGAGCAGTTCTATGATGGCCCGATCCCGAAGGGCATGCCGAGAACCCGGGTCAATGGCATCGATAATCCCGACCACCTCCTTCGGTGAGAGATAGTGCGGGTGATACCGAGCGATCCTCGGGGCAGAGAATCCCAGGAACGGGTTCTGTCCTGCGCCACCGGACTTGTGCTGATAGCCGAAGAACTGCTTGAGACTTGATATCTTCCGCGCCACAGTGGCCGGTTTGCGCCCCGATCTGCTGAGGTAACCGATGTAGTCCCCGGCCATGCGGGGAGTCACCTGCTCCGGATCGACAACGGCCACCTTCGCGGCAAACTCCATCAGGTCGCGGCGGTAAGAGGATAGCGTATTCGCCGACAGCCCGCGTTCGAGCTTCAGGTGCTGCAGGTAGTCATCGATCTGCGGTTTCATCTCTCCCACCTCAGGCCCCGTGCGCGATAGCGATCACGCCGGCCACCCGGTAGCCTGCCCCGATCAAAGTCTTTCTCGCCTCCAGAACGGTGGCGCCGCTCGTCACCACGTCGTCCACCAATATGACGGTCGACGATTCCTTCACCGATCGGGGGACTACGAAAACGCCTCTGATGTTGGTCGCGCGTTTCTTCAGGTTGAGTCGGGCTTGCGGCCTCCGTTTCTTGATCCGGAGAATGACTCCTTCCCTGACAGGCAACCCCAGTCGAGGGGACAATTGCCGCGCCAGCAGGGCCGCCTGGTTGTACCCCCGATAGTTCTGACGGCTGGGATACAGCGGAATCGGCACCAGCGCCACGGCATTGAGTCTGCGGATTTGGTCACCAAACTGCTCGTCCAGCATCCCGGCCATGACCGCAGCGGGAGAAGTGATCCCTCGGAACTTGAACTGAAGCACAATCTCCTTCAGCGGCGGCTCGTAATGGCCGCAGGCAAACAGGACGAACGCCTCGTCACCGCACAGAGGACAACTGACGGCACTCGGCAGAACCGATTGACAACTCAGGCAGACAGGATCCCGGTACCGGTCAATAGCGGCAAGACAGCGCTCGCAAATACCTATCCTGCTCTCGCTGAAGACACCACAACCATAACAGAGCGGGGGAAACACAAAATCCAGCGCCCCGTGCAGCCATGTCGCTCTTTTGACCATCTCTGCAGGCACATTCCCATGAAACGGGCAACCGAGAGTGACTCCAACAAAAAACTGCCTGCAGCGCCCAACTGCGTTCATGACTGCCGGTACGGCCCCCAAAAAACAGCCACGGAACGCGCCCGGTAGTGTTGCTATCGAGCCGGAAACTGCCGCATGAAATAGTGACACAGGCCCGGCCATCACGTATATTCGACCTCCATGAACTGTCGACCGGAAATAACTACATGGGGTACACACAAAATGACCAAAGCAAACGTCTCGCTCACGCATAAGTGCGGGCTGCGGCTGGCAGCAGCGACTGCCGCTATCCTGTTTAGCGCACTGCCCGGCGCGCAGGGCAATACTGCTTACGATATCACACCGGATTCGATACACAGGCATATCGCGGTGCTGGCACATGACTCGCTGGAAGGGCGCGAGGTTGGAGAAATCGGTGAATGGAAGGCGGCACAGTATATCATGGGCGTGTTTCGCGACGCCGGTCTTGAGCCAAAGGGCTCCGACAGCGGCTACCTGCAACCGTTTGAGTTCACCAAGGCGATAGACTTCGGCCCGGCAAATCACCTGACGGTAAACGGAGCCCAACTGCAGTTGGGCGAGGAGTTCTCCCCCTTGCGGCAGTCGGCGAACGGACCGTTTAGCTTTGGGGAGGTTGTATTCGTTGATTACGGCATCGTTGTCGATGAGGCTGATGGCGATTACGATAATTACCGAGGCCTGGACGTCGCCGGCAAGGCGGTCGTCATCAAGCGGTTCGCCCCGGCGCGGCCGGATTCGTCGGCCGCGGACACCAACGGGATCAATTTCGACCGCTACGCCTACCTGACCGACAAAATAAACACCGCCATCGAACGCGAGGCCGGCGCGGTATTTCTTATCACTCCGGAAGACATGGAGGATACTCTGACGGCCATCGGTCCCACCCGGATCAACCCAAAAGAGATACCGATTATCTTCCTGAGGCATAAGGCGCTGGAGAGATTGAAACTGGACCTCTCCGCTCCGGAGATCCGGTCGGTCGAGGGTGAAACGGAACTGATCAAGACACGCGACACCGGCTACAACGTGGTGGGTTACCTTCCCGGGGAAACCGATACCACGGCCATAATCGGCGCACACTACGACCACCTCGGATGGGGCACGGAAACGTCACGCTACCACGGCAAGGAAAAAATGATCCATAACGGGGCGGATGACAACGCCTCAGGTACGGCAACCATGCTCGAACTTGCGCGGTTCTTTTCCGGGCGCAGCGCCCCACGCCGATACTCCCTCCTGTTTATCGCCTTTTCGGGAGAGGAGGCCGGCATCCTCGGGTCCAGTTATTACGCCCGGAATATGACAATTGATTCCGGCAAGGTTCGGATGATGGTCAACCTGGACATGATCGGTAGATTGAGAGAACAGGAGGGGTTAATGGTATTCGGGACCGGCAGTGCCACTCAGTTCAAAGACTACTTTGACTCGCTGGAATATGACAAGTTCAAAATCACCCACAAGGAATCCGGGTTCGGTGGCTCCGATCATATGGCCTTCTACAGCCGCGGGATTCCGGTGCTGTTTTTCTTCACCGGCGCTCACGCCGACTATCACAAACCGACGGACGATATCGAGAAAATCGATTTTGAAGGAACCGCCGCCGTCGGGTCGTTCGTGGCCGAGGTCGTGACGCACTTTGACAACGTAGGCAACCCCCTGACTTACCAGCGAACGAAAGGCCCGGAACGTGGTCGCCACAGCAGTCAATACTCGGTGACACTGGGTATAACGCCTGATTTCATCGCCGAAGTGAAAGGCCTGCGTGTCGACGCCGTCTCACCGGACAGACCCGCCGACTGGGCCGGTATCCTCAAGGGGGATGTCATTATCAGGATGGGCGACATCTCGGTGGGTGACATTTACGACTACATGAGTGCGTTGGGCAGGTTCCGCAAGGGAGACAGCGCTACCGTGATCGTCGAGCGAGAGGCCGACACTCTGCACTTACCGGTCGTTTTCGAGTAGGCGGGCACGGCAGTCGGGCTTTCTACTCCGCCCTGTTCCGCCCTCTGGAGCGGACGACGGATATGACGCCCTTTACCTTGCGGACCTTCTCGATAATGCGATTCAGGTGAGACAGACTGGACACTTCCACTACGAATCGCCCGGTGGCGGTTGTATCCTGAGAGTGCATCTCGGCCACACGAACATTGGTGTCGGAATCGGCGATGGCCTCGGTAATGTCACGCAGCATGTTGCGGCGGTCTTCGACTACCAGTTCCAGTTCCACCACGAATGATTGCCCCTTGCCGGCATCCCAACTCACTTCGATACTCCGTTCGGGGGACTGTTCCCGCAGGTAGGCGGCGCTCTCGCAGTCGGCCCGGTGAACCGTCACGCCACGTCCGCGTGTTATAAAGCCGACAATATCTTCACCGGGAAGGGGCTGACAGCAACCGGCGAACCGGAACATCATGTCGGACATGCCGTGAACCCTGATCCCCTTGGAGCCGCGGATGCGGTCGATCACCTGTCCGACGATTCCGGTTTTCGGTTTTCTTTCCTCGGGCTGGATCAGATTCAGAAGCGGGCGCGGCGTCATCGAGCCGTAGCCGATAGCAGCGAAAAGGTCCTCGACCGATTTCTTGTCGAGCTGCTCGGCGTACTCCTGCATTGCTTCGCCACCGGGCATCTTGAGGTGCTTTTCCCTGAGCTTGCGTTCGATCACCTCGCGACCGAGCGCTACCGACTGTTCAAAGCCGGCCTGTTTCAGCCATCGGCGAATCTTCGCCCGGGCGGAGGAGGTTTTTACCAGCTTGAGCCAATCGTGCGACGGCGAGCGCTTGGGGTTGGTAATAATCTCCACCGTGTCTCCCGAGTTAAGCTCGGTAGAAAGGGGCTTCAAACGC
The DNA here is from genome assembly GCA_023132995.1 of Candidatus Zixiibacteriota bacterium. Taxonomy (GTDB): domain Bacteria; phylum Zixibacteria; class MSB-5A5; order GN15; family FEB-12; genus JAJRTA01. Next base: position 5,297 of record JAGLXI010000217.1, read on the forward strand.
TGGTTGATCTTGGCGCCGGCGCAGTGAATACCGATCTCGGTGTGAATCTGGAACGCGAAATCAAGCGGCGTCGACCCCTTGGGAAGGTGCTTGAGCATCCCTTGGGGGGTGAACACGAAAATGTCCTCGGAGTAGAGGTCGATCTGCAGGTACTCGAGGAAATCGGACGGGTTGGTCATGTCCCGCTGCCATTCGAGAACGTCGCGCAGCCAGACCATCTGGCGGTCGGATTTGCTCATCTGCTGGCGGCCTTCTTTGTAGAGCCAGTGGGCGGCAATTCCGTTCTCGGCCACGTAGTGCATCTGCTGGGTGCGAATCTGTATTTCCACCGGCCGGTGGCGGGGGCCGAAAGCAGTAGTATGCAACGACCGGTACCCGTTCGGTTTGGGGTTGGCGATATAGTCATGAAAGCGATCCGAGACCGGCTTCCACATAGAGTGCACAATCCCCAGCGTGTGATAGCATTCCCTCTCCGTGTTCACAATCACCCGGATGGCGAAAAGGTCGTATATCTCATCGTAGGGCACGTTCCTCAACCTGATTTTGCGATAGACGGAGTCAAGGTGCTTGGCCCGGCCGGAGACGGTGGCCGAGATGCCGTCCTTGTCCAGCGCTTTTTTCAAGGGTGCGGCGACTTCCGCCACGTAGCGTTCGCGCTGTTCCCGGCTCTCGTTCAGGCGTTGGGCAAGATCGGCGTAGACGTCGGGCTCAAGGTATTTCAGCGAGATGTCCTCAAGTTCCACCTTAACCTTGTTAATACCGAAACGGTGCGCCAGGGGACAGTAGACATCGCGTGTCTCACGGGCAATTCGCTTTCGCTTGTCGGGAGGAAGCGACTCCAGGGTACGCATGTTGTGCAGTCGGTCGGCCAGCTTGATGAGGATGACCCGGATATCTTTGGCCATGGACAGCAGCATCTTGCGGAAGTAGTCCACCTGCTGTTCTTCGCGGGAGGAGAAATGCACGGCGCCCAGTTTGGTCACGCCGTCGACCATCTCGGCCACTTCATCGCCGAACTCGCGCCGCAGTTCCTCCAGGGTGACTTCGGTGTCTTCGACCACGTCGTGCACCAGTCCGGCGGCGATCGTGGTGGAATCCAGGTGCTGCTCGGCAAGAACGAAGGCCACCTCGAGACAGTGCTCCACGTACGGTTCACCCGAAGACCGTTTCTGACCGGCATGGGCTCGATCAGAGAACTCATAGGCCTTGCGGATCAGCGGAATGTCGACGTTGGCATTGAATGACTCAATGCGTATGATGAACTCCGCCAGATTCATAAGCGGCCTTTTCTCGTCAATCACTCTCGTTGAACAGGCTGGCAACTTCCTCGGCGGCTCTCTCCACGGATATCGTCAGCATACATTCACACCTGTTCGGCGGACAGTGGCACTCTTTGTTTGTGGGAACAACTACCCTGTCGTGCGCGCCCAACGGCCCCCACCGCGCCGGGGACATCACCGCTTTGCCCGGATACAGTCCCATCACCTTGGTCCCCACGGCGACGGCCAGGTGGAGAGGACCGGTGGAATTGGCCACCACCACGTTAGCCAATGACAAGACCGCTCCCAACGTTCTCAAGTCGGTCTCGCCACAGATGTTGCGAACCGTGATGCCCATCTCACGCGACCTCTCGTCGATGATATGGCCTTCCTTCTCCGAACCGGAGAGGAGCACCTGGTATCCCGATGCCACGAGTGTCTCGTAGAGCTGCAGAAAGCGGTCAAGCGGCCAGCGCTCGGCGGATCCGCCGGAACCGGGATGCAGCACGATGAACTCTCCTTCCACCCCCGCTTCCTTGAGAATCCGGCGGGCGTTGTTGGTCTCCTTCTGGCGCGGATAGACCATCGGCGACTGGATTGTCACTCCCTCCCTGAAGAACTTGAGGAAATCCAGATTGTACTGGTACTCGTGTTTCTTGTTAGATCGGCGGCTGTGCAGGAGATGATGATTGAAAAACACGGAATGGAATCGCCCGGCCGTGCCGATCCGCGTGGGGATGCTCGCCTTGTGAAACAGTTGGCAGACGTGCCGTTCCGGAAATAATGCAACCACCACACGATAGTCGGCCTGGCGTATTTTTTGCAGCAGGTCCTTCTTGTAGAGCCGATCCGAGACAAGCTGTTTGTTTAATACTCGCACGATGCCGTCGATACGATCATTGTTCTCCAGAATCGGGGACGCGTACAACGAGGCCAGCACCTCCACCCTGCATTGGGGGTATCGGGCCTTGATAGTCGCCACAAACGGCAGGGCCAGGATAAGGTCTCCCAGCCGATCAGTGCGGCTGATAAGAATGCGGTCACCGGGGGACAGATCGACCGGTTTAGTCACTTGCAATCACCTTCCGAAGACTCCCGTTGTCTTTCCATATCTTTCAGTTTAGCGTACTTCACCAGGACCGCAAGGGACGAAAGAACCGAAACAAGAAACCCTTCCCGGCCGTCGCGGAATCCCTGTCTGGAAACATAGTGGGCAATGAACGACACCAGGGGCCGGATGACAAGATCAAACCAGGTGGTTCTTCTGCCTTTTCGATAGGCTTCCTCAGCGCCGAGGGTGGTGTAGCGGTTGGACTTGTCCAGGTAGTGCTCCAGCGAAGGGTAACT
>JAGLXI010000218.1 GCA_023132995.1 Candidatus Zixiibacteriota bacterium
ACCGCATGCCAAAACCCATCTGGGCTTATGGCCTCAACGAGTATGGCCAGAATGACCAGACTCCTGACGGCAGCCGGGCCAACAGCCGCATGGAGAGAGATTGCGACTCCATCTGGATAGCCGACATAGGGAAGGACGTGCGGAAAAACTACGATGCCATCCTGCGAATGTACGCGAGTTACGATGAGACGGGTGTCTGGCAGGAGTTTGGCGAGATGAAATTCAATACCAAGGACGATATCCCGCCGGAATGGGGCAATCCCAATCCAGACATGCCGCGTTGGATCACAACGCGGTACGTGGATTGGACGAGCTGGTTGGCTGGCTCTCAGCAATGGGGGCTGTCCTCTATGCGCCAGGGCGAGAACTCCGGCACCATCACCCACGAGCTCGGTCATCACGCGTTCCGCCTCCCCGACCTCAACAACAATCCTTATGTCGAGCCTTACAGGAGAGTCGCCGCTGGTCCATGGGACATGATGGACCGGGGCTGCTTTAACGGACCGGGGGGACCTCATATGCGCTGGGTGGTGCCGCCGACTCAGGGCGCAGCAATGCCGGCAGGACTGATGGTGCGAAACCGTCTGGAGAACGGATTCATAACCGAGTCCCAGCTTTTAAGACTGAACAGGGTCGGACTGGCTCAATCCGGGCTGGCTGTGGCCGAGGTTACGGCACGAGCGGTGGATCCCCTCCCAGGCACCTTCGCCGGCATCATCGTTAGGCTCGACGGCACAGAGCCCGGTGACCGGACTCCGCCGGACGATCCTGCCACTAATCCTCTCTCCCCGGGGATCCCTAACTACAACTTTTATTCGCTGGAAGTTGTCCAGCGGATAGGCTATGACTCGTTCACTCCCGATAACGGAGTCCTTATCGCCAAGAACAAAGACCGCCTGCGAGGCAGGAACGGCGGTCCCAACGCCTTCAACAGTTACATATGGATTATCGACGCCCATCCCGAAGACATCAACATGGTGGATTACATCAAGCCCGGCGGAGAAAAGGTGATGCGTACCATCGCCGACTACCGGCAGCTCAATGATGCTCTTTTCCACGCCGGGCTCAACTCGGGCAGCCAATTCGAATGGGAAGATACGCCTAACCGGCTGCACTTCTACGTGATCGACGTCGAGAAAAACAAAGAAGGGATCCTCTCCTACACACTGGCTGTCCGGTCCCTGGACGGCTCAGGTCGGCACGAGCGGGGCGTGGCTCTGAATGCACAGGCAAACCAGAGGGTAAGACAGTCCAACACCCCGGTCACCTTCACGCTGAGCAACACAGGCACGGTTGCTGAAGCGGACACGGCATTGCATCCCGCAGACGCCGGAGTATACCTGAATTCCGACGTTTACCGGCTCTCAGTGTCAGTGGAGGGAGAGGGATGGTCCGCCCAACTGCTAAACGGTCTGGCAGCAGTCAAGATCGGCAGATCCCAACCGGTAACGGTTTATGTATCTCAAGAAGGTGGAGACGCCTCTCCGGCAACGGTGACCCTCCGGGCGACGTCCGAGAGTGACCCGTCCAAGACGGCGGCGGCCTCTGTGCAGATTTCGCGATAAAGGAGGATTCGATGAAAGCGAATTTGATTTCTCTTCTGTCATTGGTTTTAGTGTTTCACTGTCTTGCTTTTACAGAGGGTCAGGATCCTGCTGTGAGAGTTTTCGAGGAAAAAACCCTCCAGGCACGTCCCCTTCCCTTAAACAAAGTACGATTGACGGGAGGGCCTCTCAAGCGAGCCCAGGACGTGACTGCCAAATATCTGCTTCAACTGGAACCTGATCGTATGCTGGCCGGCTACCGTATCCGCGCAGGCCTGAAACCTAAGGCCGAGGGCTACGGAGGTTGGGACGCCGTCGAAAGCCGCCAGCTGACTGGCCACATTGCCGGGCATTATCTCTCAGCCATCAGCCTGATGTACGCAGCAACCGGCAATGAAGAGTTCAAGCGGCGGGCTGATTATATTGTCACGGAATTCAAGGAAGTTCAAGACAAGAGGGGCGATGGGTACCTGGGCGCCATTATCGATCGAGATGGCATTGACGGCCGGGAGCTCATCGAGCGCTTGTCCAAGGGAGAAATCAAATCAAGCGGCTTCGACCTCAACGGTCTGTGGTCGCCGTGGTACACCCTGCATAAAACATACGCCGGCTTGCGGGACGCTTTTCGCTTCACGGGCAATACGATGGCTTTGAAACTCGAAATCAAGTTCGCAGAATGGGCGGAACGCATTCTCGCGCCCCTCGATGCGGGCCAGATTCAGCGTATGCTGAACACCGAGTTCGGCGGTATGAACGAAATTCTGGTCGATCTCTATGCAGACACGGGGGACAAACGCTGGCTGGAGCTTTCCTATAAATTCGAACATCGCTCCTTCATCGAACCTCTTAAACGTCACCAGGACATCCTCCAAGGTAAACACTGCAACACCCAGGTCCCCAAGCTCATCGGCTCTGCCGACCGCTATGCCTACACAGGCAGCTCAGGGGATATCATAGCTGCAAGTTTTTTCTGGGATCAGGTCGTCCAGAACCACAGCTATGCCACCGGAGGTCACGGTCATGACGAATATTTCGGCCCACCCGGCAAGTTGAGTGATCGTGTGGACGGACGCACAGCCGAGACATGTAACGTCTACAACATGCTCAAACTGACCCGCCGGCTTTTCGCACTTCGGCCCGATGCTCATTACGCCGATTTTCAAGAGCGGGCCCTTTTTAACCATATATTAGTCTCCATTGATCCCGAGGACGGCCGGACCTGTTACATGGTGCCGGTCGGCAGAGGGGTCCAGCATGAATATCAAGGGATGTTCCGCAGCTTCACCTGCTGTGTAGGATCTGGCATGGAGAGTCATGCTCTGCATGCAGACGGGATCTATTACGAATCGGGTGCCAAGCTCTGGGTGAACCTGTATGCACCGTCCACGGCAGAGTGGACCGCAGCAGGCGTCAGCCTGAAAGTGGACACGGATTTCCCGGAAGGTGAGTCGGTGATCCTTAAAATGACGCTCCGGTCACCCAAAGAATTTACTCTGGCTTTGCGCCGCCCCTACTGGGCCGGCGACGGGTTTTCTGTTAAAGTCAATGGCAAAGCTGTCTCTGAAGACGTGATCGATCCATATCGCGATGTCCCTGAGTCGGGTCGCCCAGTCCCTGGTCGCGGCGGCGTGGAACAATCCGGAACTTACGTTGAACTGAAACGAACCTGGAAAACCGGCGATACAGTAGAGTTGATCTTGCCAAAGACACTTCGCCTGGAACCTACGCCCGATAATTCGCGGGTCGCTGCTATAATGTGGGGGCCCCTGGTACTGGCTGCTGACCTGGGACCCGAGCGTGAGAGAGGACGCGGAAGAGACGCCAGCTACAAACCGCCGACTATTCCGGTGTTCGTAGCAGCAGAGAAACCGGTGAACCAATGGGTAAAATCCGTTCCAAAAAAACCGGGGCATTTTCGCATCACTGAGGTAGGCCGTGACAATCTCGGAGCCGACCTCAAGGTCGAGGCGAATCTGGTGCCGTTCTACCGTTTGCATCGGCGCACTTACGCTGTATATTTCGACCTGTTTTCCAAGCCAGAATGGGAAGAAAAAAAAGCCGAGTATGTCGCCGAACAGGAACGACAGCGCGAACTCGAAAAAGCCACCGTGACCTATGTACAACCTGGAGAAATGCAGCAGGAACGGGATTTCAACTTTCAGAGCCCGGATGATACTCGGGTAACACGGGTTATGGGTCGCCCCGGACGCAGAGGGAGGAGTTGGTTCTCCTTTGATCTTCCTGTGGAGCCGGACCATCCCATGAGCCTGGTCGTGACCTACTACAGTGGCGAGCGGCGAAGAGGCGAAGCCTCATTCGACATCCTTGTGGACAGCGAACGTATCGGCCATCAGAAAGTGATGAGAAGCAGTCCCCCACGCTTTTTTGATGTCGAATATCCTATCGATGCAAATATTGTCAAAGGCAAAAAGAAAGTCACCGTGCGCTTCCAAGCCACAGAAGGGAATTCCATTGCATCGGTGTTCGGCATTCGCATGATCCGCAGCGACATAGATGAGTAACGATGAGCGGCACTGAATCCTAGAGGATACTCCCATGGAGATATTTGCAAACAAGATCCCCCACTTTTACCAGACAAAGCCGTAAAGCCCCTTGCTTTAGCAATGGGGATATAAGGCGCAAATTTTTCTTGCTTTTTGTATCGCAAGC
>JAGLXI010000219.1 GCA_023132995.1 Candidatus Zixiibacteriota bacterium
TTTCCCGATCCGAGAACAGGATGGAATCGAACTGGGCCGGTGTCCCGGCCACCCCGCTAGTCCAAGGATTGTCATCGAAATCGACCAGAATAACGAGAACGCGGGCCTCCCGGACAGCATCCGGGCCGAGCGCCAGCGTATGGGCATCTCTCGGTAGATCAAATGGCGAGTGTTCTTCTGGGCTGTTCCCCCCCGCCGCCTTGAAGGCCTTCCAGTTGTCCACCTTCTGCCGGTAAATACCATCAGCCTTCCACTTGGCAACGGCCTCCGGCGTCGGCGCCACCGCACATAACTGGGTCGCCGCCGTGAGCAGAAGGGCCGCCGTCAGCAGCAGTATCATTGCTGATTTCGTCAGTCGCATGTTATTGTTCTTCACTGGTTCCTTCTCCATCCTGAGTCACACTACAAGGAGTGAGGTTTTGCATATAATAAGTCGGTATCCGCTATTTCAAAAGCACCATTTTTCTCGAGTGCGATACGCCACCGGAACTCAACCGGTAGAAATACACACCGCTGCTCACGCGGTTACCCGCGTTGTCGGTGGCATCCCAGCGTACCGTGTGACTGCCGGCGGCAAGTCGCCCACCCGGCAAGTCGCGAACCTTCTGCCCCAGCGTGTTATACACTGCTAAAGAGACGAAATCCGACCGGCAAAGATGGAATGAAATCGTCGTCGTCGGGTTGAACGGGTTTGGGTAATTCTGGTGCAATACTGCCCCGGTCGGCATCAGGGCACTGTTGTCCTGGATCACCGACGTGGCAAAATCGAACCGCTCCCTGGCCCGGTCGGCATTGTCATAGAGAGTGGCCAGGTCATCACCGGCCACAAGCGCGAAAGCCACCTCGACGGAGTCAAGCGGATCAATGATAAAGGGGCCGGAGTTGATGATAAAGAGCCTGTCGCTGCTTGAGACGCTCTCGAACTGACCGGTGCGAACCGAGACAAGATCGAACTGCTCCGAGCGCGAGAACCCTGTCTTGGTGGTTCCGCCGTCTATCGATCTGAACGTGGCCACGTTTCTCAGAGCAACCAGTCCGACCAGAGGACCCTGATCGCTCTCCTGGTACACCAGTGATGCCTGCTCATCGAGCGTGACCTGCTCCCAGTCACCCATCAGGTCGAAATCGGCCATGAAGCCGAAGTGGAGATCGGTCAGCTTCTCGATAGTGGCGTTCTTGATGTAATACACGGCGATCAGCAGGCCGTCGTCAATATCGTAGGTGCGCGTTTTCTGCACGACGGTGATGGGAATCGGAATCTGTGAGTTTCTATCACTAAAGCTCGCCGTTCGGCCAATGCCGCCGTCTTCGGTCACGTGAAGGCCGCTGAGGGTGTCGAGCGGAACGAAATCCGAGGGTCGGAATCCTCCCGAGCTGTCCCGAATCGAACTGGACAGTTGCAGCGGGTTGCGCGCCAGGATCAGTCCGGCCTCATAAAGCAGGTTCGGGCTCCCATGATAGGTAAACCCTTCGCCTCCGGCGTTGAAGGCCGACCCGGGGCCGAAACCATACTGGCCGAAGTCTGAGACCGAAAACCCGATTCGGGAAGTATTGTGCGAGCCGATCCGCCCGCCGGGCATAATACCTGCCGTAATACCAAAGGCAATGCTGTCCAGAACTTCCCCATCAGGACGGGACAGTTCAAGAGTAAACGGAATCTCCTGACCATGGTAGAGAGTGGAATCAGAGAAAAGCCGGAAGGGTATGAAGTTCCTTGCCGAAGTGCCACCAATGCCGAAAAAGAAGATGGCCTCGTCGTCCAGTATGACGACCTTATCTTCGTGGGGGGAGATCAGCTTTCCGAGGACCGATTCGATATTTCCGCCAATGTTGGTAAGCACCAGTTGCAGCCCGAATCCTTCACCCGGCCAGGCGATGCCGTCGTCGGAGACCAGCTTGTGACTGATATTGATGTCAGGCTCGGTAGGAACGGGCAGGAAGCCTAAGAGCCTTGAGGCGTCTACAAGGCCGCGACCGTAGGCATTATCCTCACCGGTCGCACCCAGGTCGGTGGTAGCCTGCAGCAAGGCGTACTTGATCTGGTCGACGGTTGCGTCGGGATTGTATTGTCTCATCAGCGCGACCAGTCCCGCCACAAACGGCGCGGCCATTGAGGTGCCGCTCATGTACGCGTAGCCGCCACCCTTCTGCGAGGAGCGTACGGCGACGCCGGGAGCGACCACCTCGGGCTTGATCCGGCTCGGGTCACACGACGACGGGCCGCGGCTTGAGAAATTGGCCACGGTGAGTCCTCCGTCGACCGCGCCCACCGAGAAGCAGTTCACCGGGGTGGTGGCAAGATCGGCCGGGTTCCGAAGCGACATAGCTTCCGGCCCCTCGTTGCCTGCGGCGAAAATCGTCACAATGCCGGCCGCCTCCACAGCCTCTATGAGACCGGCAAACGTCGCATCGCACGGCTCAAAGAGACCCCTGGGAATACCCCAGCTATTCAGAATAACATCCGGGACATCGTAAGTCGTGCCGGTGTCGCCATCCGGATTGAGCACCCACTGGAAAGCTTCCATTATATCAGTGAGTGTCGTCGGCAGGGACCGTCCCTGATCAATTACCCCGGCAGTTATCCACTGGGCGTCAGGAGCGACTCCAAAGCTGTCGGCCTCAGCGGCGCCGACCATCAAACCCATGGTGTGAGTTCCATGGCCGGTCTTGTCGGTCGGAGGCTCGTCGGGGGTAACCTTTGAAAACCAGGCGGAAGACAACGTCGCTTGGTTGCCGCGCCATTTTGCACTCAGGGCCGGATGATCCCGATCCACACCAGTGTCAAAAGAACAGACCAGCCGCCCGTGGCCCGTCAGACCGCGCCGCCACAGTTCGGACACTCCGAGCAAAGCTAACTCATCCGAGATGCCACCGGAGAGCGCCGGCGCGGCTGAAATCTCAACCGGTGGGTCAAAACTCAGAGCTGCGTTTTCCACTATCAGCTTGACACCGGGCATACAGACTATAGTCTCGATCTGCGAGAGACGGACGCGGGCCGAGAAAGCAGGCACAATCCACAGCCGGGACACCGGCTCCGGGGAGTTGCGTTCCAGGTAGGCAGCTACGCGGTTGGCGTCCATTGATTGAAAACGGATGAGCGTCGTCAGGACCGATTTAATCCGCGCATCGCGAGTCATCGACCTGCTCGCGGCGGCCCTCCGTGTGACGTCCAGCCGAGGGTTATCCATGAATATAACTACGTCGAGAAGGGTATCATTTTGGTTTGTCGCGTATTCCTCGACCCGCTCCCGGACACCGGGTGCGAGACTTCGGGCGGCGGCCGGGCGGCCACAGACCAGGTAACTGATAATGCACAAAGTGAGAATAAACGCTTTTTTCGGCATCGAATCCTTCCCGGTTTCTTCAGCTTAATCCATACCCAGTCAAGCAAAGGCTGTGCCGCGACCTAGAGCATCGACTGACGGGAGAGTTGCGGCAGGGGATTGCATAGTAGGTTCGCCCCCATAATGTAACACCGCCACAGGCAGTCGGATAGCGACGGCGCTTCAGGAGCGGCGGTTATGCCCGGAAAAGCGGCCCGACTGCATGAGTTGCAAACGGTGATTCCTCTTGCCTATCCGCCCATCGCGAGTCGCAAGTTTTTTCAGGGCATTTCCGCCACCCATTATCTATATTCAGTCGATGAGCTTGCGACTCAGATCATGGCAAATCGACCGAGCCTTGCTGCTGGTTGTAGCGCTGGCGCTGATAGTACGAATCGGCTACCTGCTTTTCTACAGTGCCCTGCCGGACTGGGATCAACTGACGGTCGACAACTACTACCATCACCACTGGGCCGTCTCGATTTCCCAAGGGAACATCTTTGGCGACACCACCTATTTCAGGGCTCCGTTTTATACCTATTGTCTGGCGGGCGTCTACGCCATCTTCGGTCCTTCCCTTTGGGCGGCGCGCCTGCTGGGGTTGGCAATTGGATTGATCTCGGTGGCGCTGACCTATGTTATCGGCAAGAGGATTTTCAATCGCGCCGTCGGGATCCTGGCGGCCATCGTTCACTCCGTATACCCGGTGCTCGTGTACTTCGAGAGTGAGCTGCTTCTTGATTCTCTGTTCGCACTGCTTCTGCAGGTGACATTCCTGTGGTGGCTGCGTTGGCGCGAGCGACAGCGGCCCGCCGACGCCCTGATCACGGGGCTCTGGCTGGGGCTGGCTGCTATCACCCGGCCCACTGCCCTGATTCTGATCGCACCGATGGTCGTGCTCCACCTTGCCTCCGTGGGCAGCTTCAGACCTGCCCTGGGATCCATCGTAAGACTGCTGATCGGCGTATCGCTGCTGGTCGGCGCGGTCTTTGTAAGGAACCTGGTCGTCGCGGGTGACCCGGTACTGGTGGCGTCGCAGGGAGGGATAAACCTGTATATCGGCAACAACGATATTGCCGACGGCGTCTCAGCGCGGCTTCCCGAACCGCTGGGCTACAACTGGCAACTGCGCGAGATCACCGCCCTGGCGGAGTCTGCGGTCGGAACACAGCTGAGGCCCGGTGAGGTATCGACCTACTGGACAAACGAAGCGATCCGCTGGATGGCAACACACCCCGGGACATTTGTGAAGTTGTACCTGACGAAGCTCTACTACAGCATCTGTTCGCGAGAGGCATCCAACAACCGGGACTTGAAATTGTTTTTCGCAAGCGTGCCGTTGTTCAGGTACAACCCGCTCTCATTCGGGATCCTTCTTGCCTTCGCCGTCATAGGAATCGCCGTTGGGGTTGGGGGCAAGTCACGACCGGGGATCGTCATACTTATTGCGGTTATCCTGTTCTACACGGCGGTGGTGGCTCTTTTCTTTTTTAACAGCCGTTTTCGGGTGCCACTGCTGCCGTTCTATATCATCTTGTCTGCAGCCGGTGCAACCCATCTGTGGACCCGGCGGAACCTGAGGAGCGCCCTGCTGCTGGTACCGCTGGTCGGGCTGTGGCTGTTGTCGTCCTATCCCGTGATATCCCTGCCCCGGGGTGGTTCCCCCACCGGCTTGCTTTCCAAGGGACTGCATCACTACGCCGACCGGAACTACCGGGAAGCCCTGCGCTGGTTCCATAGAGCGGCGGCAGTCGACTCGACTTTTCCGGAGGTGAATCTCAACATGGGCGCCTGCCACCTGAGGATGGGTTTCGCCGACTCAGCCCTCTATTATTTCAACCGGGAACGGGCATTCAACCCGCAGAGAGCCAAGGTCTACATCAATCTTGCTTCTCTGCAACTGTTGAATGACCAGTACGAACAGGCAGCCACGGAAGCAGAGAGGGCGGTAGCCTTGAATCCCCACGATGTGATGGCCAACAGAGTCCTGCTGCGGGCAGTCGCCGCCCGGAAGAGCGCTCCTGACGACAGCCTCACGCATCTGATCGGGATTGCCGCCCTCAACACCGGCGACGATATATACCTGCTTAACGAGGCGGCGATACTGCTGAGTCAGCGGGGCTGTATCAAAGAGGCCGGACAGGTGCTCCGGCGGGCTATGCGATCGAAACCACCGCCTATCGAGATGGACGACGCGCTATTCAAGAGGCAGTTCCGGAACAGCCCGCAATTGCGTCGCCCCCAACTGGCCCTGGCGCACTACCAATTGGGCTATCTGGCCGGCCTGAGCGGACGTCCGGAGGAAGCCATCGCCCAGAGCCACCGGGCCGTTACTCTGGACCCGAGCCTGGTTGAAGCCTATGTAAATCTTGTGAGTGGCTACCTGTCGACCGGCCAGGCGCGGCTGGCCGACTCGGTGATGGCGGTTGCGGCGGCGAGGTTTCCCTCAAACCCGGTTCTCAGGAAACTGCCGAATTACCCTGCTCAATAAAACAGGGACCGGCATTGTGCCGGCCCCTTGGCGTGCGATCTATCGTTGCGGCGTGACCCTACCGGGACTGACGCCAGCGACTCAGCGCTGCATCTCCTCCTCGGCACGCAGCATATCTTCGTACCCCTGGCAGCGCCGCTCGTAGCTCTCGCGAGCTTCCGAGACAGACATCCTGACGGGAGCATCATGGTAGCGCACTTCATTGATCGGCGCACCGATACTCGGATCGTACAGCCAGTCGAGAACCAGATCGACGACAACCTGCATCGAGTCAGCCTCGATGGCCAAAGGAGTGAACATGAAATGTACCGTCCGGAACAGGCTGGTTTCCAGTCGGTGCGCCACCGGTCGGCCGTGGAAGCTGTAGGCGAACCCCAGGGGATGCGACGGACCGTACAGTGACTTGTACTTGTACAGTATTTCAGTACCGAATGACCTTACCGCCCAGTTAACCTCGGGCAAGGCGGGATGCAAGGGATCCCACATGTTCTCCCGCATCGCCCTCCACTTGTAGCGGCTAAGCAGGAGAGCCGTGTCTATGGCCAGGTCCGGCCATTCTCCCGGCTTCCTGGAAAAAGTACCGACGAAATCCTGGAAGAAGCCCTTGTCATCACACACGGACTCGTCAAGGAAGGGAAGATGACAGAGCCATGCAGAATAGTCCACGCTCTCCACCCCAAAGTACTTGGTGTACGCCCTCTCACCATTCACGATAGGCGGAAAAACGTTAAACTCCGGCCCCGCATTGGAACCGCCAATAAACGGGCATCGCATAGTAGCCCAGACATTCACGCCACCGTCAATCGCCCGGTAGACGCTCTTCAACTGGTCACTCCCCGGGGCCCCAATCCGATCATTGTACAGGATCAGAACCTTGTGCTTCAGCAATTCCCCTATAGGCACTCCCTTGGTGAATTTCGGCATCCAGAAGAAATCCGGACTCGACCGCATGGTGGCCAGCGGCCCTTCCGTTATTCTCGTGGTATCGAAGATGACGTCATATCCGGAGGCCGCGCCCCATGTGTTGATGGCATCGTACCAGTATGCTTTCTTGATATCATCGCTGATGGGATTATTGGGATAGGCTGCCAAATTGCCGTTGAAGTCCAGCACCGCTATATCACGTTCATATCTCGGATTGATTACGGGGAGAATCCGGTAGGACGGAACCGGATCCGGCACTCCCGCATCGTCCCGGCTGCGTACCCAGAACACGTAGTTCATCTGCAGGGTGGTATCGGAAGGGAAGTCCTTAAACACGTTCCACACGGTTGCGTTAGTGGCCAGAGTCCATTCTTCGGACGTGTAAACCAGCTTGACATCACCCAGTGGTGAGTCCTTGAATTCCGCGTCGTCAGCTCGGAAGTAGTCTTCCTTGCTGCCACTAGCGGTCGCTCCCGTCTCGATGACAATCAGCGTATCGCACAACCCCGTGGCCGTGTCACACCGGACAAAGGTAGAATCATCGTCGCCCGAGACATTGCGATAGATCAGCCCTTCGTTGGTCTGATACACCTTCATGAAGTATTCCTCAGTGATGGTCGCAAGCTGGTCGTCATTATATGGACCATACAGCCGCCATTCAAACTCGAACGGAGGCGGTTCACTGGGGTAATCAATCGGATCAGTACCGGCCCACCTCACTCTCACACCGGTAATAATGCCACCGGTATCGACGGCATTCACAAACGGCGTATCGGTCGCACGGAAACCGTAAATGACCGTATTAGGCGGGTTGTCGTTGCGCGAAAATAGTCTGTACACGATGTCGGACGAGACGCCCTGCTCATCGAAGGCTCGCAGGAATACGTACTGATCGACAAACTGCCGCACCGGGTCGGACAGGTCGGCGGACATGGCGACTACATTTGTAGTTCGGGGATCGGGGCCCTTGAGGTCCACATAAAGCCGCGTCCAGCGGAAAGTCGTATCACAGGTCTCAACCTGGCCCGAGTCCGTGACCATAGTATCACACTCGATCGAGACGATATAGTCCTGAGAGAAGAACTCCGTCGCATACTGAAGCGGATCCATACCGCTCACTTCCTGAACCGTAGCCACATGATAGTCGAAGAAGACGATCAGGCCGTCGTCATCGGTGCCCACCCAGTGGATGACCGGGTTACGGGAAAACGACTCCCCTTCCGGCGGGATGTTCACGAAATAGACAATCGGCTTGTGATTGGCGTTGAGTTCACCGGCAAGGCGATCGGTACAGCCGGAAACAAGAATGATCGCAAGCGACAGCGCCGCGGCGAGAGCCGCAGCCACCAGGAAGGTAACTTTGAACCTATTAGCTTTGCATCTCATGACCTAAGGAAACCCTCCTCAAAACGCGATTGTCATTGTGAAACGATGGACCTGGGTCAGGATACCAAAATCCTGATAGGCATAATCAAAACGAAGGTCACTGTCATCACTGAACGGCACTCGCAAACCACCGCCGGCCGTGAATCCGTCGATATCGTAGTTGAACCGTTGACCGGCTCGAAGTACATACCGGTCCTTGAAAACATACTCCAGGCCGGTGTTGTATTTCTCCAGGTTGTCGGACGGGTGGGATCCTTCGGCGGCAAAGGTCACCAGGTGGTTCTCACCCTGGATGACGTCAATGCAGCCACCGAATTTGAAATTGATCGGCAGCGGATAAGACTTGCTGATCATGGTAAGGTCGGGGCCGAAGTTGGAGATAACCATGGCGATCCTGAAACCGCGGTGACCGGTATCGTAGACCGTGCCGACATCGGCCGACCAGCCACTGGCGCTGTAATCGTGGACAAACTCGCCGATGTACTTGACCGTGAAGCCGACCGAAAATCGGTCAGTGAGATACCGGCCGTAGCTGACCGAAGCGGCGAAGTCGTTCCAGCCGAAAGTGCGGCCGGTGCCCTCGTAGGTACCGCTGGTCTGGGTGCGTTCTATCATCTGACCCGACGAAAGAGCATAAACCCCGATTCCCAGAATGCCCCCGATGGACTCCAGGGGAAGCCCCACCGCGCCGAACCCGAAGCCCACGTCAGCCGGCATGCTGATATAGGTAAAGGTGGCCTCCCGGCCAAAGAGCGAAGTCAGCCCGGCGGGGTTGTAATACACGGCGGATATATCGTTGGCGGTGGCCGCAAAGGCCTCCGCCATTCCCATAGCCCGTGCAGAAACACCTAATTCCAGAAACTGGGCGCCGGTGGTACCGACCTTTGCCTGAGCCTGGCCCATGCATGGCAGCATCACGACTGCCGCGCATACAAGCAGCGCGCAGGTCAGGGTTCGCCTGGCTTCAGCGGATGATCGGTTATCTTTCAAAAGCATCTTGTCCTCATCTATGGCAGTTTGATGTTTGTTCCTGACTTGTCGGGAGCTACAGGTTCACCTCGATTCCCAGCCTGACCTGACGGCCGTAGTCCCAGTTGTTCGGGTTCAGATCATAGGGCCGCCCGCCCTTGATGATCTGGTTGATGTTCTGATTCGTGTCCGGCCTGCCGGTGGCACTATAGACGTTGTTGACATTCCGGCTGTTGAAGATGTTCTCAATCCACAGAATAGTGTTCATATCAAGTCCGGCAAACTTGAAGTCCTTGGTTAAGCGGATGTCGAAGTTCATGATGGACGGCATTCTCATGGAGTTACTCTGAATGTCCTCACCCTGGGTCAACGACAGGTTGGGGTACGCGCGATCGGGGGTAAACGGCCGTCCGCTCTCAATCACGGCTTCTATGGCCAGCGACCAGGCATTGGGTATGGGCAGGCCAAACAGCCGCGGTTTGAGCGTCTTGGGCACAAAAAGCTGAATGGCGGCCACAATGCGATGACGGACATCGTTGTTCAGCGCCGACTCCGAGAGGGGTTCGCGGCTGAGTTCGAAATCATCCATGTAGTTCTCGTTCGCCTGAGAAGCTTTGCCGAAGGCAAAGGCGTACGTATAGCTGACCTGACCATTCACATAACCGCCACCACGCTTGGCGATCTCCAACTCGAAACCACGGCTGCGACCGTAGTCGCAGTTCTTATACTGCCGACGGGTCAGACCACCCACCCGCACCCGTTTTTGGTTGATCTTATCAAACTCGTCCTTGAAGTACCCGGAGATGTCTACCGAGTAGTTCTCACTCATGGCGTACTTGACACCAAACGAGTACTGAACGGTCTTTTGATAGTCTAAGTTGTAATTGCCGATCACTGCATCCGTACCGACGGTGCTCGTGTTTCTCCGGTACATATATAACAGGCTGGGGAGTTGGAAGAAATGGCCGTAGTTGAAATGTATCTTGGCCTTGTCCGAGATCGGGTAGGAGAATCCGATCCGCGGCGAGAATTTCTGCCGGTCACCGTAAATGATGCCCGAACCCAGATTGTCCGCCTTGGCCACATCTACCAGATCGTACCGATCCTGAAGGAAGAAGTCCCAGCGGAAACCGAGGGAGGCGATCATGGAACCGTATTCCAGCTTGTCACGGACATAGACTGTACCCTTCCAGGGGTCGTAGTCGAACATGTCACGGAACTCTCCACGATCACCGTAGGGACCGCCGTCAGCCTCGCGGGCATAGTAGACGTATGGCTTTTCGATTTCACGGTAAGTCAGCTTATCCTGCTGAATGGCGAATCCCGCTTTCAGTTCGTGGGAACCCAACTGCCAGAAAGCTTTCAACTCGCCGCGGTAGGTATCGGTGTTGCGGTAGTGCCAAGTGGCGTCGGACTGGTGATTGTTAGGTGACAGAAAATCCGAGGTGCCACCGTCGTGGTAGCCGTTGCCATTGACGTCAGTGAACGGCTCCCCTGAATCATACTGGCTGTTGGGCGGGTCATAGACGGCGTTGTTGTTGCGATCCAGGAATGGGATTCCCGGTTCCCAGTTGTCGCCGGGACCGTCATGCTTGCCGTTGTCGTTGTAATCCATGTTGTCATCGCCAACGGACATGATGAACAGATCAATCCCCGGATCGTATCGGTTGTTGCCGTTGATGTCCTCAAAAGGCTCCCCGACGATGGAATCCCCGTCAACATAAGGCTCAATATAGCGGTTGTTGATCACACTGATTCGATTGGTATCCAGGAGGCCATTCCCGTTCTTGTCACGAAGGAAGTCACCGCGATCCCAGTACCCATTCCCATTCAGGTCGATATATGGTTCGCCCTCCAGCAGGTCGGGGACCCCGTTACTGTTGAACCTGAAGTTGGACCAGGACATTTCATTGCCCGCCTGCCGGTTGGTATCGATCAGGTATATGCCGAAGCCAGGCACGTATTCGCCATAGGTATAGTCCGGACCGTAATAGTCGGTGCCATACTGCGCAGTATCCGGATAGAGGTTGAAAACCGGCTCGGGACGGTCATAGACGCCGTTGTGATTGCGGTCGTCGTAGTCTTCAGTCTCACCGTTGAACAGGAAATCATCGGGATCGAGACCATGACCGGGGTTGGCCGGGTCGCCCGGTTTCCGGCTGAGGCTGTTGTTGGCAAATGAAAACACCGCCTCGTAGCTCATGTTCTTGGCGATCGATTGCGAAACCTCAAGAGACATGGTCTTCCACTTGTCCACCTGAACAGGGGCCGTGTTGGGACTGTACCGATAGTCCCAGTTGAAATGCGTCCGTCGCTTCTGAGAATCCTTGTATGAGAAGATGAACTTCAAGTTCTGCCGGGGACGGAACTTGAGGTTGGTCATCCAGTAATACCGGTTGTCCTTGCGCTCGGGGATGTCGATTCCGAAAAGGTTGAAGTTGCCATACTGACGCTGCGTAACGGGGGTGTCGTAGGACTCATACTGGAAAACACCATCGTCCTTGTCCACCTCGGCATAGAAATAGTAGGTGAACTCCTTGTCCTCCAGGAGATTGATTCCAAGGGCAGGGAGTACCTTATTCTTGAAAAGCGGATCCGGTCCCGAGATGGAGAAACGCATGAAGTCACTGTTGCGCGAATATTTGTTAAGCGTGGCGTTGCCGAAATCGTCAGTGATATACTGGTAGTTGACGCGCGTGTTATCCTTGGAGCCGGTCTGGGTAGTGATCTTGACAATACCCGAGAGGGCATCGCCGTATTCCGGGTCGAACCCGTCTTTGATAACGGTGAATTCCTGGATTGATCCGGACACCAGTGAAAGATTGGCCCCGGCCTGACCCAGCCCGCCCAGTGGATCACCGATCGGTACACCGTCGACAATATAGGAAACCTCGCCGGCTCGCCCGCCGCGGATGAAGATCTCACCGGACGCATTGGTAACGACCCCCGCCACCTGGGTCAAAAGCTCCTCAACCGTCGTCACCGGAGCGTTCTGAATGACTTCCTTGGAGATGACCGTCTGACTGGATACCACGAACTTGTCGATGATATCATGGTCTGCTCTCACGGTGATGGTCTCGCCAATGTCCGTCACTTTCTTCTCCAGGGCCACGGAAACCTCGAACGAGAGGTCAGACTTGATAATCACATCCGTGATCTCAACCGTGGAGTAGTCCAGGTGGGTGACTCTGACCACATAGATGCCGGGCTCCATCTGAGCGACAACGTACTTGCCGTCTAAATCGGTTTGGGCCCCGCGCTTGGTGCCCACTACAAAAACCGACGCCCCGATCACAGACTCACCTGTTTCCTTGTCTGTAATTGTCCCGATTATCTTACCCGTGGCCGCAGCATTCACCGTTGCCGGCACAAACGCCGCAGACAGCGCAACAATCAATAGCAATATCAATAAGTTCTTATGCCTACCAGGCATTTTACTTCCTCCTACGAAACAAAGGACACGCTATTATTCAATTAGAACCGTCGGGTGTAATGGGACTGGTAGGTACTGATTGCGCCTGACAGGAAAGCCCCGTCGACACACGGACAAAGTAGCCAGAACCGCATTATCCCCGACCCATTATCACCAGTAGTCAATCCTTATTCACAGACGCCCTTTTCTGCACTATGCAGTGGCGTCAGACTCATATTAAGCCTAATACCGGCGCTGAAGTCAAGCGCTTTTTCCCGCTGTGGCGCCTGTCCCTGCCACTCTGTATAGACTTACGGGGTGCGAACCATGTTCAAAGGAATCGCGCTTGCCCAGAGCGTTTTTTCGCGTGTGAATGACAAGCCGAGCTGCTTCTTCCTCCTCCTTCGCTGAAAACGACCTGGGCTGCAGACAGATTCCAAAGGAGTTGCTTATCTCCTCCCGGAAGAACGTCCCCGCACTACTAAGCGCTTGAGCAGTAATGGGTTGCGGGGTGTTAGTCGATTGCGCCCCGACCCCGCGCCCCATCCGCAGCGCTGCATGTGGGGCGACTCCGTGTATCTTGATGGCCCCGTGCTGCAATATCACCGACCGGCACTGCCGAGCCGCTGAGGCCACCAGTTTCCGCCCCTCGGAGGTCACCTCGTACCTGGCGTTCGAAGCGAAACAGGCCGCCCTGTGGAAAAAACCCGGACGCGAATTTTGCGCCGCCGACCTGCGCTCGTAGCGGACCTCAAACCCCAAACGGCCGAGAAACCGTACAAGCGTGCCGGCCACAAACTCATAGAATGCTGAAGGCGAGTCAATCGCCACAGCGCCACCGACCGCTTCCAGATCGAAAACGACACAGTAGGTCAGCTCCGACGGGTCGTGCAGCAAAGCCCGGCCCCCGGTTATGCGGCGAATGAGCGGGGTCTTGCCGAGCCGCGAAAGGTCCACGGCCCGCTCCGGCTTCTGGTTCACTCCGATGGTGAGAGCTTCCTCACGCCAGGTATAGAGGCGGGCCAGAAGCGCTGGCGGGCCAGCCAGCACACGGGCGAAAAACCACTCATCGACAGCCATATTGTAGTACGGGTCACCGCCGTAATGTACATAGAACTCACCAGTGTTCATCGCCACAGTATAACCATGAACGGCGCACCACACAACAGGCGCATGGGGGCAAAGATGGTATCTATAGTCAAAGTAGGGGCAGACCGGAGGGTTGCCGCCCACGCCAAGACCTTCGTCATTCCGGGCTTGACCCGGAATCCATATTGGATTCGAAATCTAGATACCGGCTTTCGCCGTGCGAAATCTGCAAGACCAGCTTCGATTCCACGGTTGTTGACAACATGGACTTGCGAGGATGACTTCCCCATCGTATCTTGCGCCTGCCGACTAAACGTTTTGTCCGAAACCGAGAGATTGCATGAAATCATACCTTGACTGTATTCCCTGCTTTTTCGAGCAGGCGCTCCGCGCCGGGCGAATCGCCACTGATGACGAACAACTGCAGAAGCGCGTTCTCGATGAGTTGGGGGCGATGCTGAGCCGCATCTCTCTTGACAGCACGCCGCCGGAAACGGGAAGATTGATCTACCACATGGTAAGTGAGATCACGGGAAATCCTGATCCATATCGAGAACTGAAACACAAAAGCACGCAACAGGCTCTTGCACTATACCCCTCTCTGAAAAGAACGATCGAAAAATCCGGGGACGGTCTGCTGACGGCCATCCGAATTGCAATAGGCGGGAACGTGATTGACTTCGGGGCCAGCGCCGCCTTTGATATCGACACCGCGATAGAGGAAGCGTTGGAACAGGACTTTGCGATTTGTGATTACGCCGCATTCAAGAGCAGTCTGGCAAAGGCGAAGCAGGTTCTTTACATTGGTGACAACGCCGGTGAAACGGTTTTTGACAGGCTTCTAATCGAGCAGATGGACAAACCCGTGACATACGTGGTTCGAGAAGCACCGGTCATAAACGACGCCACTGCCGAGGATGCGATTCAGGCAGGTATTGACAAGGTTGCGACTATCGTTTCAACCGGCTCAGACGCCCCGGGCGCCATTCCGAGTATTTGCAGTCCTGAATTCAGGCAAACATTGGACAGCGCCGAGTTCGTCATAGCGAAAGGGCAAGGCAACTATGAGGGGCTTTCAAATGAGATTCATCCGATCTTCTTTCTGCTGAAAGCCAAGTGCCGAATCATCGCGGACAATATCGGGGTAAAAAAAGGCGACATCGTGTTGCAGGGAATAAACATATAGACAAGAAAGTACGTGTTGTTCAATACATGCCTTAAAGGCGAAATGCACGCGTACCGGACAGTAACGAATCCACAGCAGGAGTTGATTAGCAGATGAAAATCACAATAATCTACGACAACGAGACATGCAACAACGCACTGAAAGCCGACTGGGGCTTCTCCTGCCTCGTGGAGGCTTATGACAGGAAGATCCTGTTTGACACCGGGGGCAGTGGTTCCATCCTTCTTGAGAACATGGATGCCCTGGGTATCGACCCGCTTTCCATTGAGGAAGTGTATATCTCTCATGTCCATTTCGATCACACTGGCGGTCTATCGGCCTTCCTTGACATCAACCACAACGTCACCCTGTACGCTCCTTCTGCGTTGCAGGGAGTCTGTCATGCCAAAGCAGTCGTTTACGAAGAGGCACCCACGCAACTGCACGAGCACTTCTATACTACCGGTCTGCTGGATGATATGGAACAGTCGCTCGCCGTCCGGACTGAGAAAGGACTGGTCGTCGTTGTCGGATGTTCTCATCCGGGCGTAGAGAACATCCTGAAGGCTGTGACCCGATTCGGGACGCCGTACATGTTGGTCGGAGGCTTGCACGGGTTCAATAAGTTCGAGTTGATCGAGAAGTTGCAGCTTGTCTGCCCTACTCATTGCACCCAGCACATACCGGAAATCCGATCCCTGTATCCGGACAAGTACACCCCGGGGGGAGCAGGAACGGTCATAGAAATATGAGGCGTAACAGCCTCAGCCGCAAGGCAGAATCTCCGCGATCCCGCCCCGCCTTTGCCTTAGCAGGTTGTTGAAAAACTCGACAGGGTAGCCGTTTCAAATTCGTTTGGAACGGGAATTCCAACTGGGAAGAGCCACCCCCAAACAAGGGGCTTGTTGATAAAGTCGTGTCATTGAGGCGTTGAGTTTTATAGACTATCCTTATGCAAACTAAACGAGATCGATTAGGTTTAGAGATGACTTTGCTTCCTCCGCTTGAGAGTTTGGTTCCCGAGGATCATCATTTGCGTCGTCTCGACCGGGTATTGGATTTGAGTTTTGTCCATGAGTCAGTTCGTGATCGTTACTGTCAGGACAACGGCCGTCCGTGTATCGACCCGGAGGTAATCCTTCGTCTGTTTTTGCTTCAGGCGTTGGAGGGGATCACCCATGTTCGGGAGTTGATG
>JAGLXI010000022.1 GCA_023132995.1 Candidatus Zixiibacteriota bacterium
AGTTGCCCTGGCTTAGTTGTTACTCACTACTACGAGCGCGCCGTGGTTGTCACCGCGGCTCCAATAGCCACCGCTGTCGGCGAAGCCGTTTTTAGAGAGGGCGGCAATGCCTTCGACGCCGCTGTGGCAGTTGGATTCGCTCTGGCCGTGGTCCATCCCGAAGCCGGGAACATAGGTGGCGGAGGCTTCGCCCTTGTTCGCCACGGCTCCAGCGGCGCCATTTCCGCGCTGGATTTCCGAGAGACCGCTCCTGAAGCAGCGTTTGAGAAGATGTATTTGGAAGCGAATGGTGAAGTCGTTGCCGGTCTTTCTACCCACGGCGCACTCGCGGCGGCAGTGCCGGGCACTGTGGCCGGACTGTACGAGCTATGGAGCAAATATGGCTCGCTCCCTTGGGAAAGGCTGGTCCAAAGGGCGGTGGATCTGGCCGAGATCGGCTTTGTTGTTGATCCGTACATAGCTGCGTCGCTGGAGGAGAATCGCGAGAAGCTGCTTAGCTTCCCGGAAACCGCCAGTGTTTTCTTCCCCGGGGGCAGAAGCCCGAGGCCCGGGGAGAGATTGCAGCAGCAGGACCTTGCCCGAACGCTCAAGACGATCGCCGCCCAGGGTCAGGACGGATTCTACAAGGGAGAGGTGGCTGAGAAAATCGAGGCCTGCATGCAGCGGCATGGCGGCCTGATCAGCAGGGCCGACCTTGCCGGCTACCGGCCCGTGTGGCGAGAGCCGATTCACATCAGCTTTGACTCGCTTGACATTTACTCGATGCCGCCGCCGAGTTCGGGGGGCATCTGTGTCGGACAGATATTGAAGCTGCTCGAACCGTACGAGTTTTCCCGGTACACACCGGAGTCGGTCGATTACCTTCATCTCTTTTGTGAAGCGGCGCGGCTGGCTTTCGCTGACCGCTTCGAGCATTTAGGTGATCCGGATTTCTTTCCCGTCAGCGCGTCGCTTCTTGACGAAGAATACCTGGCCCAGCGCCGGGAACTCATTCGGCCCAAACAGGCTTCACCTTCCGAGAAAACTCGTCCCGGTCACCCTCCAGCAGGGGAATCGCACCAGACAACGCATTTCAGCCTCTGTGACGGCGACGGAAACATGGTGGCCGTTACGTACACGCTGAATACCGCCTATGGATGTAAGCTGTTGGTGGGCGGGGCGGGGTTTCTGCTGAATAACGAGATGGATGACTTCTCGATCAAACCGGGCTTTCCCAATGTCTACGGCCTGGTCGGCGGGGAGGCGAACAAGATCGAGCCGAGAAAGAGGATGCTGTCATCCATGTCCCCCACCCTGGTTCTCAAGGATGAGAAACCGTTCATGGTTCTCGGCTCACCGGGTGGTTCCAAGATAATCACCGTGGTGGCACAGGCTATTCTTAACTGTACTCGCTTCGGTCTCAGTCTACCGGAAACTGTCGCCCAGCCTCGGTTTCATCATCAGTGGTTACCCGATGTAGTCTACCTGGAGCAGGACGCCTTCGACATCAACGTCATCCAGGGTTTGCTCGGCCGCGGCTATGATATCAGGGAAAGGAAACCGTACGGCGATCTGCAGGCGATTTTCATTGATGACGACGGTCTGATGACCGGCGCCTCTGATCCACGCGGTAGAGGGTCGGTGGCCGGGTTCTAAATTGGGGGCTTGATCCGGAATCCACCTTGGATTCGAAGACTGGATACTGACGTTCGCCAGTATAACGGATGAGGCAGTTGTAGATCAGACCCCCTGTGGGCCTGACATCGGCTGCTACTACAACCATAGTAGGGGCAGACCTCGGTCTGCCGCCCACAGAATAACACACCCTCTCTTTCATGCTCGCAAAAGTAACCAGTAAGGCGTTGATACCAGTGGATTCCCGCGTGCGCTCACAGATGATAGAGGAACGGATTTGTCATAGGTGTGTCGGGTGTCCCTGCCCGACACCTGACGACAGGTGATGAGGGAGCCGCCAGGCTGACCTATGTCATGGTACGCACAGAGACGCCCGACGGCACAACACCACTTGTAATCCTGTTCAGGTGTTCGCTTGAGCGTCAGTTTTCGGCAGGGTTTCGGCAGGCCGGTGGCAGTTCTTGATACCCAGCACAATGGCGCCGGCGCCGATGATGCCGGCCAGGATGTACAGGACAAACCCTACGTACGGGATGGCAAACAGGAGAGTAAGCAACACCAGTCCGAGGAACAACTGCCCTTTGCCGAGAGCAACCGGCTCAGGCCGGAAAAGCCGCACCAGATGGAACCCCACCAGCAGCGCCAGAATTATCTTGCCGGAATAGAAGAGAACGCCTCCGGATACTCCGGCGAAACTGGTGACGGGCAACGTCAAGGTCGAGAAAATCACCATCATGGCCCCAAGGAGCGCCAGCTTCCCGGTTACCAGTGACCAGCCCGCTACCAGCAGAATGAGCGAAACTACCAGCATAATAAGGCTCAGCAGGCAGACAAACAGGGCAAGAAAACCAGTCGCGACCGAAAGCGAAAAACGGTGGCGGATCTGGTCGAAGGTCGACTCGGCGTACCTGCGGAACAGACCGATGAAGATTATTCCGAACAGGAACGCGGCCAGAAGCTTGGATGCGCCCAGAACCCAACTGATCGTTATCTCCTCATCCTCCTCGTCGCCTTCCCCTTCCATTTCCGGTAACTGCCAGTCTACCTCTCCTAAGATAGTCACACCTTCGGGATTGTATATCTCGGCCTCGTTATCGGAGGTATAGGTGAAGTCGCCCTTAATCACGGCAGGAGGGTGGATCACGATTTCCTTAGCCTTAAGCCTGACATTTCCATCGATTTGCCCCCTGATCTCGATTCGGGAGGCTTCCACGACGAGATCGCCCATGATCGTACCGTCGACAGTTACGCGGTCGCCATAGATCCTGGCCTCTCGTCTGATCGTGGCGCGGCTGCCTATCCTGGTCTCATTGCCGCAAACCAGCAGCGAGCGGCCGACATGACCTTCGATAACGCTCCGGGCTGCGAAGGACCTCACGGAACCGCCGGTCTTGCCCTTCTGGTGGTACTCATAGGCGAAGACATTTTCGGACCCAGTCACCTCGCCGGTGGTGCTCACGTTGAATCCACCGACCATGAGGTCGCCGTCGACAAAGCCTTCCACTGTGACCGTGTTGGCAAAGGCATAGAAATCGTCGTCGATACGATGCAGATTTGATATCTGGACATGATCGCCGTGGCCCCAGGCGGCGGCCATGGCATGGGCGGTAAGCAGCATGCTTGCCAATACTGCAAAAGCTGCATAGGCAGTACGCCGCAGGGTTGTGGCTATGTCTGTAGTCTGCGTCTTCATAGGTTTACTTATCTCTACGCCTGCCCGGAACCACGGTTGCGGCAATATACGGAGGGGAAAATACCAAAAGCCACAAAAAACAACTCATCCTATTCGATCCGGGTTGATTCCCGCGTTGCCTCATCCTGCTTCTGGCTCTCGCGGCGGGAGTGGTGACGTTGTCGGCCAAGAAAATACTCCTCCGCCGGTCGGCCACAGCCGCTTAGTCTTTCCGCAGAACTCGTTCCGTCCCAATAAACTAACCGGGGCAGCCGCCGATACTACGGATATAATGTAGTTCGGATTATGCCCATGAATCTGTTTTTAGACAGGCACAAGACCCTTCTGCCGCGCATCGACCTGATCTATCTGTTGACCCGTGTGATGACCTTGGTCGGCATTGTGTGGTTTACTATGTCAGGCCGCTATCCGGCCTCACACGAGCCGCTTTTCTATGCCATAGTTGTAACGTTCTCGCTTCACCTGCTCGTGTTCTATGCCGCCATTAAGGGGAAGTTCGACCAGAAACTGGCTTACCTGTCATCGATAATCTACGATCTGTTCCTGCTCCCGGCGCTCGTACTCAACACGGGAGGTCTCCATTCTCCGTTCTACCTGTTGTTCTACCTGACGATTTCAGTTGCCGCCTATGTACTGACCTCCCGATTTGTGGCCTTAGTAACACTTGTGGCCACCGGGGGTTACCTGCTGGCAGTCAATCTCGATCTGAGCACTGGGCATTTTTTCGATGTCTCTATCAAGATTGGCTTTGTGCTGGCGTATTGCATGGCTATTACATATGCCTCGGACTACCTGCGCCGCTCGGAGAAACGCCTGCTCAAGCTGTTCAACACGCTGAACCTGCGGACGTCGGAACTTGAGAAATCCCAGGCCCAGTTGGAGATGATCTACGAGAACACGCGGGCTCTGGCCTCGATTCTGGATACCGACGGCGTCGTCAGGGAAGTCGTCAACATCATGGGCGATGTTCTGCAGCACAAATGCTTCGCGCTCATATTTCGGGACCGCTGGGGCAACTTCTACTATCGCGCCCGCTTCGAAAACGGTCGGCGTAATTTCCATCTGAAGGCGATAGACATTGACGGCATGGAACTGGTTCGCAAGGTATGTGATGCCGGCGAGGCGGTAAGAGTCAAGGACATTGTCGGCCGCGATGACTACCTTCCCCTCGGCGACGACGCCCGCTCGGCGGTGCTCCTCCCCCTGATCTCGCATGGCATTATCAGGGGTGTCCTGACGGCCGAATCGACCAGGACCGATCACTTCCAGGAAAAGGACGTTCGCATGCTCTCGATCGTGGCCCGGTCGGCCGCCCTGGCACTCGAGAACGCCGAGCTGCACAAGAGAACCGAGGAACTCACGGTTATCGATGAGTTGACGGAGACGTACAACTACCGGTATTTTGTCGAGAAGCTGGAGGAGGAGAAGCGGCGGGCCATCCGTTATGACCTGCCCCTGTCGCTGATCATGGTGGACATAGACTGGTTCAAAAAGCTCAACGATACCTACGGCCACGAGGTCGGCAACGTCGTTTTGCGGAGCCTGTCGGCTATTATCAAGAAGTGTATCCGCGACGTGGACATTTTTACTCGCTACGGAGGTGAGGAATTCGCCATCATTCTTCCCCAGACGCCTCAGGTGGAGGCGTCGCGAATAGGGGAACGTATCCGCGCCCAGATCGAGGCGACCAGGATCGATGCCGGCAAAGCCGGTAAGGTCAAGGTGACCGTCTCAGTAGGCGTGAGCGCCTTCCCGGAGAATGGGAAGTCACATGAGGAGTTGGTTTCGGTGACAGACCAGGCGCTCTACCGCGCCAAGGGTAAGGGACGAAATGTTGTTTGTATCATTTAGACCGGATGTGTAAACCAATAACGGGGAGTGTTTGCAGGAGATGACAAGAAACACGACAAAGCAGATCGGGCAGTTGTTCATGGTTGGTTTCCCGGGGACGGATCCCCCGGCGGCCTTTCTGAACTTCATCGGCGAAGAACAGATTGGTGGCGTGATTCTATTTGGGGAGGCCTGCGCCACGCACCAGACCGCCCGAAGGAACATCGAGCGCATTCGCGGCCAGTACGCGGGCGGCACGGCGCCGTTCATTGCAATCGATCAAGAGGGCGGGCGAATTTGCCGGTTGAAAGGCATTCCCGTTGAGTATCGAGCCGCAGCTTACTACTGCCAGAAGAGCGACATCGAGCACTTCGCGGAGGACTACCGGCGGGCGGCGGTCTTCATGGAATCGGTCGGAATAAACCTGAACCTGGCCCCGGTGGCCGATATCTTCATGAACCCGGATAACAGTTGTCTGCGGGATCGATGTTTCGGTGAGACGGCCGAAGATGTCGCGCGTTATGTGGAAAGGTCGGTCGTGATCTCCCGGGAGGCGGGGATACTCTCCTGCCTAAAACATTTCCCGGGACTTGGACCGGCCACCCTAGATCCCCACGAGCAGACGGCGGCGATTCCCTTTGACGAGGTTGTGTGGCGGCAGCGGGGTTTGATTCCGTTCACGCGAGGTGTCGAACACGGCGCCGACATGATTATGACCACCCACGTGCGCCTGGACGGTTTCAGCGATGAAATAGCTACCGGTTCGAAGAAGGTCATATCAACCCTGCTGCGGAGAGTCGTACCCTTTGACGGCCCGGCCGTGACGGACGATCTGACGATGAAGGGCGCTGCTCCCCTGGGCAGCATTGGCGAGCGGGCGGTGGCGGCCTTTAAGGCCGGCCATGATATTCTGCTGTTCGGCCAGGACTTTGAAGCTGCTATGCGGGCCTATGATTACTTCCACGAGTCGGTGGGTCGCGGGGAAATCGATCTACAGCAGGTACAGGCTTCGTTGAGTCGGGTGTCGGGCATAAAGTTCAAGCTGGACAGTACCGTCATGAGGTGATTATTTCGGACGATGTCTCTTGAACGGATTGCCCGCAAGAGGGCGCTGAATGTCCTTGGTCTCAATTCCGGCACATCCGCCGATGCGCTGGATATGGCGGCGGTGCGTATCACGCGTTCGAGGGGCATCGTGAGGGTAACCAAGTTAGCCGTGGCCGGTAAGCGGATCGGGCAGCAGATGCAGGAACTCGTCTTTCAGGTGGCCGATTCCAAAGCCACAACCACCGACCAGATCATTCTCCTGGACAATCTCCTGGGTAAGTTCATCGGCCGCGCAGCGGCGGCGTTCATCCGGAAACTCGCGCGCGACGGCATCGCCATAGACATGACAGCGTCACATGGTCAGACCGTACGGCATCTTCCAAAGAAAACCAGGTTCGGCGGCCAGTGGGTTAACGGCAGTCTGCAACTGGGTTCCATTGATATGATCGCCGCTCAGACCGGCAAGATAACCGTAGGGGACTTCCGGCAGGCCGATATAGCCCTCGGCAATGAAGGGGCGCCGATAACGACGGGGGCCATGCGTCGCATGTTCAGTAGCGGTGGCGAGTCCAGGCTGATTGTCAACATCGGCGGTATATCCAACTACTTCTATTTCCCGAAACCGAAGTC
The DNA here is from genome assembly GCA_023132995.1 of Candidatus Zixiibacteriota bacterium. Taxonomy (GTDB): domain Bacteria; phylum Zixibacteria; class MSB-5A5; order GN15; family FEB-12; genus JAJRTA01. Next base: position 6,815 of record JAGLXI010000022.1, read on the forward strand.
CGGCCTGCCCACCTCTGCTGCCGATTGCGGTCCCGGCAACAGCCTCAGTGATATTCTCTCGATGCGGCTATTTGGAGAGCGATGTGACCGGAGCGGCCGCCGGGCTGCCTCGGGAACGCTATCCAATCGGCTTCTATCCCTTCTCTTGGGCGATCCTTTCTTCACGGGCAAGGCCTTATCGACCGGGCGGGAGACGTTTGGCTGCGAGATGGCGGAAAGGATCATCGAGTTCGGACGCCGTTTCAAACTGAGAAAGGAAGACCTTCTGAGAACCACCGTGGAGTTAACCACGAATGCTATTGCCATCAAGATTTGGCCGTTTGTGCGCCGCGACACGGGCCTCACCAGATTATATCTGACTGGGGGTGGGCGGCGCAACAGGTTCTTGGTGAAGCGTCTCGGGCAGCACCTGCCTGATCTGGACATCCGTTCGATCGACGAATTCGGCCTGCATGCCGATTATGTGGAAGCTGCGGCTTACGCTGTGATGGGCGAGGCCTGCCTGCGTTCGGAGTCGCTGCCGGTCTCCTCGGGGATGTTCAGGGGAGAGCCGGCGCCCGTGTTGGGCAGAATAGCCCAGCCGCCGATGGTCGGGCCGCAAATAAAGGTGAGTATGAGGGTAACAGATTGAGCAGGGTACAACGAATCATACGGCTTTTCGGGCGGTTCGGCACCGGGCTGCTGCTGGTGGCGCTGGTCTTCAGTTGCGCCGCCGTGCCCGGGCTGAGAGAGGAGAAATCCACAACCTTTATTCGGGTGCCGTTTATCCGAGTGCTCCTGAACGAGGACCATGACAGCGTGACGATCTCGGCGGAATCCCAGTTCGCCGTGGAGTGTCTTCGGCAGGGACGGCAGGAGGTCTACTACTCACGGCGGCCGGTCACGGTTCTCAACCGACGCCATCGGCTGGCGGTGAGAAGCCACAACGGCCTGATGCTTCAGGAAGACCTGGACGAAGTAAATATCATCCCTCGCGGTACGAAGAACCGCATCCGGCTGGGCGACAGGAAATACCGGGGGATAGTGAAACTGCTTCCCAGCGGCCGGAATGTCCAGTTGATCAACGTGGTGTACATGGAGGATTACCTTCGGGGAGTGGTCCCGCCGGAGATCGGACTGCGCAGCGACGACGAAGTAGAAGCGGTCAAGGCGCAGGCGGTGGCGGCCCGCACCTATGCCCTCTCTCACCTGCAGCAGTATGAAGGCGAGCCCTATGACATGAGATCGAGCATTATGGATCAGGTCTACGAGGGGATGGCTGTGGAAGACAGGCTGATCAACCGCGCCATCGACGCCACTACCGGTGAGGTCCTGATGTACCAGGATGACTTCATCGATGCCTTCTATCATTCCACCTGCGGCGGTATGACAGAGGACGTTGTCGGCGTGTGGGATCGTAAAGAGATTCCCTACCTGAAAGCGGTCTCGGATCACGGTGCCTGTTCCTGGTCAAAGTATTACACCTGGGAAGAGGTATTCACCGAGGCGCAGTTGCGGGGGCGGGTGGAGCAATACCTTTCCAGCGACCGCGGCCGTGACCTCAGAACCAGCCGCATCACGGATATGCACATTATTTCCCGGACTCCCGGCGGAAGGGTAGCCACACTGTTAGTGCGCACCGACACCGACGTCTACCGATTCAAAAAGGATCGCATCCGCTGGGTGATAGGCCGCACATCCAATCCCGACCTGATCCTGCCCTCAGGCCGGTTCGACGTGGAAATCGACCGGCGCGGTGATGGGAGCGTCAATACCGTCACCTTCCGGGGCAGCGGCTACGGGCACGGAGTCGGCATGTGCCAGTGCGGGGCAATCGGGCTTTCCCGGGAGGGGTGGACGTATGACGCCATTCTCAAGCATTACTTCACCGGCGTTGAGATGCGGAGGATGTATTGAGGCGGTGTAGTTTTTATTGCGTTCTTCCAAGTGGTTGCCTAATCTGGTTTCGTCATGTTCTGCAGACTGGTCATCATATGCCTGCTTGCGCTGAGTAGCGCTCAGGCCGGAACGCACAAGTACTCGCTCGGGTTGGGCGCGGGCCTGGCGCGACTCTACAGCAGCGACGACACATTCTTCCCCTACCAGCGAAGTTACGGTTTCCAGGCGGGGTATCGGATAGGCGAGCGGTGGTCGCTCCAGTTTGACGCATCATACGCACGCCTGTACGACGACACTACATCGAATTCATTCGTTACCTGGCGCCCGGCCAAGTCAAGTGCCTCGATGGTCTGGAGCAGTACGCGGCTGGCAGTGGTGATCGAGCGTAGTCTGTTTGCGCCGGAGAAGGCGGTCAACATCTCTCCCGGCTTTGGGGGCGGATTGATTATCTGGAAAATGATCGACCCGATCACCGATTCTCTCCTCAAACAGCCCGGAATCCACAGGGAAGTTGTTGACTATGCTGCCACTGAGATCATTCTGACGGCCCAAGCCACGATCAGCGTTGCTCTCACATCACGTTGGTCGCTGGACTGGAGCGTCCGCGCTGACTACCTGACAGGTCTGGGGGCGGAGTTTGAGTCCGGCGTGAAATCGTCGTTCGACAAAATGCTGGCCGGTTCCTGCCTGTCGCTGCGCTTCTCGTTCGGCCAGCGTTACGGTTGGAGGTCGGAAAAGGATTGGACGTCGAAGGCGGAACAGCCACCGGCTGTTGCCTACAGGAAGGCCGGTGACAGCGACGGCGACGGTGTCCCTGATGAACTCGATAAATGCCTCGGCACCCTCTCCGGGGTTGAGGTCGACGCCACCGGCTGCCATCGTGATACCGACCGGGACGGTGTCAGCGACGGGTTGGACGACTGTCCCGGCACTGATGCCGCAGCTCGTGGAAGGGTTGACATCCACGGCTGTCCGGTGGACTCGGATTTTGACGGTATTGGCGATTACCGCGATGCCTGCCCACACAACCGGGTAGGGGCCACGGTCGACGCCACCGGCTGTCCCCTTGACTCCGACTCCGACGGTGTGCCCGACGGGATTGATGACTGCCCGAACACCTTGTACGGAGTGGACGTGGATCGCAACGGGTGCATCGATCTTTCCATGTTCGCAGAGCCTATAGTATTCAACATCGACTACGTCCCAGGTTCGTTTGAGATTGATCCCAAGACGCGGGAGAGATTGAAAAAGCTGACCGGCGTGCTTTTGTTTGTGCCCGACATGAGGCTCGAAATAAACGGGTACACGGACAACATCGGCACTACCGTGGCCAACAAGAAGCTTTCCAAGAAGAGAGCCCGTCGAGTGCGGGACTATCTCGTCGCTCTGGGTATAGACAGTGACCGCATGAAGGTCTTCGGTCGTGGCGAAACCGGTTTCGTCGCCTCCAACCAGACGGCCGATGGCCGAGCCAAGAACAGAAGGATTGAAATCGTCTTCTATCGCTGATCCGGTTGCGATTATGGAGTGGAGTTACCACAGAGATACAAGTGCGGAGAGTCGGCGCAGTCAGTATGCGGTGGTATTGTTTCTTCCCGAGGATCTCGACAGCGCTGTAGCTCCTCTTCGTGAGAGGTTCGATCCCGATTACAACATTATCGGGCCCCATGTTACACTGGTGTTCCCGTTTGATAGCGAAATGAGTCTCGATGAGTTGGCCGCGATCATCCAGGTAGAGGCGGAGACCACCCGGCCGATTTCAATTGCGCTCAACTCCATCGGCGATTTTTACCCCCGGGCCCCGATCATCTATTGGAACGTCAAGCGCACCGATGAACTGACCCGGCTCTATTACCAATTGCACTCGCGCCTGGGACTGCCCATCCCGTTCAAACAGTACCAACCCCACGTGACCGTGGCCCGCGAGATTTCTCATCACCGGGTTCTTCCGGTCAAGGACAAGATCGCCAGTTACCTTCCGGACGAGAGCTTTGAGGCCCGGGCGGTGGACCTGGTTACGGCTCTACCGGGCGGCAAATGGGTCTCGGTGCGGACCTTCTCTCTGTCCGGGTGAGTCGCCTGCCCGGCGCCAGGTTACAGTCCACGGACAAAAACAGCCGGGCCGAGCAGAAATCGCTTGCCAAGCGTTGGGAATATCGGTAGACTGCGTCGGGTAAGTATGAACATTCTTATTATCACGCAGTATTTTCCGCCGGAGAGAGGTGCCGTCAGGCGCCTTTACGAGTTTGCCCGATACTTCGTTCAGCAGGGGCACAACATCTCGGTCATGACAGCCATACCGAATTATCCCGACGGAATCGTTCCTGCAGAATACAGGGGCAAGTTCTTCTGCGCCGAAGAGTTGGACGGCATCAAGGTTTTCCGCAATTGGGTCCTTCCCGCCTCCAATTCCCAGCCTACCAAGCGGATGTTCGGCTTTGTAACCTTTCTCATTACCTCGTTGATCAACTCCTTCAGGCTCAAGGGCAAGTTCGACCTGGTGCTGGCTTCGACACCGCCGGTGACGAGCCCGGTGGCGGGATGGCTCATCAGCAGGATCAGGCGCTGTAAGTTTGTAATTGAGGTCAGAGATCTTCAGCCGGAGTCCAGCGAGGATTTCGGCAACCTCAACCAGTCGCTCTTCACGCACACGATTCGGAAAATCATGCACACCCTGTATCGCAAAGCCGACCGTATTGTCTCGGTAACCGACGGCATTTCACGGTATCTCGAGCATGTGGGTGTTCCCCCGTCCAGTATTGCCACCGTGAAGTCCGGCGTGGGGCGCGAGTTCATCGAGGCCAATTCCAACGGGGTCCGCAAGAAGTTTGGCTGGGATGACAAGTTTCTCGTCCTGTATTCCGGCACTCTTGGCTGGGTGCGCCCCCTTGAGACGGTGATCGAATCTGCCCGTCAGTTAGTTGACCAACCAAACATTCACTTCGCGTTCCTGGGCGACGGGCAGAAGAAAGACGCTCTGCAGAATATGGTCCAGGACTACGGCTTGAAGAACGTCAGCTTTATCGGTCTGCAGCCGCTGGAGACAATTCCCTATTTTCTCAAGGCCGCCGATGTTCTGATCGAGAGTCTCAAGGAAGTATCTGTAGCCAAGATGGCCTTTCCTTCCAAGATGTTTGAATACATGGCTGCCGGCCACCCGATCGTCTTCGGATCCCGAAAAGGGGAGGCCATCCGGGAGCTCGTCCTTGCCGGGGGGGCGTTGACCTACCCGTCCGACTCTCCGGAAGAACTCAGCCAGCTCATTCTCAAACTGCGCTCAGGTGAGATCGACCGGGAGAAACTCGGCCGCCAGTACCGGGATCACATTGTCAAGCATCACCAGCGCGAGAAATGGGCCGAGCAGTACCTCGCATTCCTCAAGAGCATCTGACAAGCCAACGGCGTTGTTTCTTTTATCTCAGTTTCATATTTCTCCGGGCGCGTTCTCTGAGTCACGCAGTATGGCTACGGGCGCGCCTGGTATCACAACGCTGCGCCTGGCGGGCGGTAGAGCGAGTTGACAGGCGGGCCATTCTGTGTATATTACAGCGAGATATGTGAAAGCGCTGTAGTTCGGGAGCTGTCGAAAGCAACGATGGTTACCATGAGATAGGAATCGCCTGTGGAAGAACTGATTTACCTGGACAATGCCTCCACCTCCTGGCCCAAGCCGGACAAGGTCTACAAGTACATGATCGATTTCTACCGGCAGTGCGGGGTCAATCCCGGCCGAAGCGGCTTCGACAAGGCTATCGAGGCGGGCAATATCCTCGAAGACCTGCGCGCCCGCCTGACCGGGTTTTTCGGAGGCGACGAAACAGCCCCCGAAAGGCTCTGTTTCGGTTACAATGCCACTGACGCGCTCAACCTGATTATCCAGGGTACGCTTGCCTCCGGGGACCATGTT
>JAGLXI010000220.1 GCA_023132995.1 Candidatus Zixiibacteriota bacterium
ATTAATTGTGAGTCAATTCGCCCCCCGGTAATCCGGCGTGCCCATTTCTCAAACTGTGTCAGACAATTGAAGACCGTACCCACAAACCGCGCCCCCGAAGCAATGAGAGCAGCAAAAACCACCACCGGCAGCGCCGTCCCGATACCATAGACGGTCGGCATCAGCACTCCCGACTCGTGCTCGACGGCCAGAGGAATGAGGCTGCCGAAAAACAGCGCCGCCGAGACCGGACAAAACGACAGCGCAAACAGCAGTCCCAGAACACCGGCTCCCCACAGACCGCGTTCTTCCACCCGCCGTTGCAGCCCCTGGCTGATATTCACGTCCGGAAGACGGAACTGAAACAGGCCAAGCAGGAACAACCCGACGACGATAAGCACCGGCCCCAGCGCTTTGCCCATATACTGCTGAAGGAACATGGCGACTTCCGGTATGGCGAGAATGCTGGTCACGATCAACATGCCCAGCCCGACGTACGTGAGCGTTCGCCCGATGGTGTATATGATGCCCGAGGCCAGAACCAATAACGGTCGATCAACCCGCCTACCGATATAGGACACGGCGGCGATATTCGTGGCCAGCGGGCAGGGGCTGATCGACGTCAGAATCCCCAACCAGCAGGCGGAGCCAAGGGCGATCAGGAATGGATCCATATTACTCTTCGCTCTCCGGGTTCATGAAAGCGCGAGTCTCCTCTTGAACGTAGGTGATGAACCGGTCCTTATCTCCGACCAGTTGCCATATCTTATCGAGATTCTTCCAGCCGACTTCCTTGCCATTTCTTACCTGAGACAGTATCACGGCCTTGGTATACAGCTTATAGTCTCCTATGAAGTGTTTGCTGTCTTTCTCATCATAGTTAACCGCCTGCCATACTATGGCGCTGTCCTTCAACTCCTTCTCGAAACCTGACGCTATCGCTTCCCGGGAATACGCCTCGAGTTTATGACAGGTCACGCAACGGCGATGGCCATGGAGGTAGTAAACTATAACCCTGTCGTTTTTAGCGGTTTCATCCGCTTTCTGCATAGTGTCTACGACCGCACTATCGACAATCGTCTTCGTCGAGTCGTCTTGTGCTGCTGTAAACACGGCCGACCCCAGTACGATCATTGCCAATACCGATATAACTATCATCTTTCGCATCAAACACCTCGCAAGTGCGTACGTTGCTTTCATGACAGCATCTTCCTTAGATCATCAAGCGACGGAACCTTGCCGCTCACCTTCACCCGTCCGTCGACAACCAGGGCGGGAGTGATCATCACGCCGTACGATGTGATCTGCTGGATGTCGGTCACCTTTTCCACCCGGCAATTCAGTCCGAGTTCCTGAACGGCCGCTTGTGTCCGTTTCATAAGTTCCTGGCACTTGGGACAACCGGGTCCCAGGATTTTTACGTCCTTCATGTTGCTTCCTTCTAAAAGAGCCAACCGTATGTCATTCCGCATATTGTCGCCATTACCACCACCAGGGCAACAAAGACAGCAGTCTTCTTTGTCCCCATCACCGACCGAATCACCAGCATATTGGGCAGAGATAACGCCGGACCGGCCAGCAGCAATGCCAGCGCCGGTCCTTTGCCCATTCCGTTTCCGATAAGCCCCTCCAGAATGGGTATCTCCGTGAGGGTGGCGAAATACATGAAAGCCCCGGCTACCGAGGCAAACAGGTTCGCGCTGAGGGAATTTCCGCCCACGGAGCCAGCTATCCAACCCGACGGGATCAATCCTTCGTTTTCAGGGCGTCCCAAAAGCAGACCGGCGACAAGTACACCCACAAACAACAGCGGCAGTATCTGCTTGGCGAATCCCCACGATTGTGTGAACCAGTCTCCCGCCTCACCGTCGCTGGTGCTTGCAGACCAGGAAAGCCCAAACAGGGCTGCGGCAAAGGGGATCAGCGGCTCGTCGGGGAAGACGAGCGCCAGTGTCGCCGTGACAATCCCGCCAGCAAGGACCTTCCACCATTTCAAATCGAACCATAGTACCAGCACGACCCCCAGAAATGCCGCCGTCGCACCTGTGATGATCCACTTCAGGGAGTAGACGGAATACCAAAAGCCAACTGCTTCGTCCGGCCTGCCCCAGTTGGCGAAGACCAATATCGCCACCATAGCAGCAAAATAGGCGACATTCTGCCACAGGGGTCGCGACACCTGCTCTTCGGGCAACGCCATCCGGGCCTCGGCTCTCTCGGCCTCACCTTTGCGAAAGATGAAGTGCATGGAGAGGCCGATCAGAACACTAAATAGAATAGCTCCCACCGCTCGGGCAATGCCCAGCTCGATTCCCAGCACCCGGGCCGTGAGGACTATAGCCAGAATATTGATGGCGGGGCCCGAATACAGAAAAGCGGTGGCCGGTCCCAGTCCCGCGCCCATTCGGTGAATCCCGGCAAACAAGGGGAGCACCGTGCACGAGCAGACGGCCAAAATAGTACCGGATACAGATGCCACAGCGTAGGCCTGAACTTTCCTGGCCCGGGCGCCGAGGTATTTCATAACCGCTGCCTGGCTGAGGAAAACAGCGATACCCCCGGCGATGAAGAAGGCCGGCAGCAGGCATGTAATCACATGCTCTCGCGCGTACCACCTAACCAGGCGCAGCGCGCCAACCAGGGCGTTGTCGGACCCGAACTCCTCCACAGGCAGATAGAAACAGGCCAGAAACACCCCGGCCACGGCCGCTATTGACCGGCTCTCCTTTTTCCAGTCCATCAGCCGATCCCCCCCCCCGCGGCAACTCCCGCTGTATGGCCGGGTGGCGACTCCATGCTTCATGTCAGGCGATGGCGTCACTTCTTCACCAACGACAACTGGGTTATAGCTGTCGATTTTATAACCGTCTCCACGCACCCGAAGAAGTTCAGGATACAGGGCATTCTCAGCCTGTAGTAGACCTGGACGCCTTTCTTTCTGTCCTGAACGATGCCGGCGGTCTTGAGAACCGCCAGATGTCTTGACACAGTGGACATATCTGCTCCGATCAAGTCGGTAAGCTCGGCCACGCACATGCTTTTCTGAGCCAGCTTATCCACGATGAACAGGCGGGTCGGGTGAGCCATAGCCTTTACAATCGTCGCCCGGGCTTCATACCGGTCTCTGGTTTTAACGTCCAAAACGGCCTCCGGTCTATTTGCTTATTTGGCAATATAGCCAAGAATATCTCCTTGTCAAGGACAAAATCCGCTGCTGTCGTACGATTTTTCCAGTCGTAGATCGGAACCACCTGCGGTTCCGATAGCCAGTGTCAGGCCCACAGGGGGCCTGGCCTACTGTTGCTGTTGTTGGCCACAAGAACACCACCAAGTTGGCAGGTTTGAAGACAAACCTACCCTACTTTTGCCGAAGATCCGTAGGGTGGGTCCGTCTTCGGACCCGCCTTT
>JAGLXI010000221.1 GCA_023132995.1 Candidatus Zixiibacteriota bacterium
GTGGCCGGCGCCATCCAGGATTGGGATCGGGGGTTGATCATGGGCAGTACGACCTACGGCAAAGGTCTCGTGCAACAGATATTCCCCATCTCAAACGACGGCAGTATGGCACTGAAGCTGACTACGGCCAAGTACTACGTGCCGTCCGGGCGCTGCATTCAGAAACCGGATAAACAGGTCAAGAGAGGCTCGCATGCAGCGGCGGAACTCGAGGAAGAAGAGACCGATTCGCTGGCCGTGTCTGAAGAGGAGATCTTCTATACCAACGGCGGGCGGGCCGTCTATGGCGGCGGCGGGATCGTTCCCGATATCGATATCAAGAGGGAGATGTACGAAACGATTGAGATCAATCTGGAGCGTCAGTCCCTCATGTTCGACTACGCCGTCCAGTATGTCGCCACCCACCCCGATATCGAGCCGACCTTCGAGGTCACAGACGATATGGTCGACGAGTTCCGGGCCTTTATCAAGGAGAAGGATTTCGATTACAAGACCTCCCTGCAGGTGGCCCTTGAGGAGCTGCGAGAGACGGTTACCGAAGAAGAGCAGGACAGCCTGTTCGGGACGACGCTGGAGGGCCTTGAACAACTGATATTGCAGGAAAAGCAGGACGACTTCGACCGCTCTCGGGACTATATCAGGAAAGCGATCAAGCGTGAGATTCTCTCTTCCATAGTTGGTCAGAGAGGCGTTTACGAACAGCTTATTCTCAAGACCGACAAGGGTATTCAACAGGCTGTGAAAGTTCTCCAGACGCCGGGCGAGTATTCGGAACTGATCGAGAAGGGTCAGACCAACAGCAAGGCCGAGTTGAACTAAACGCATTACTATAACACACTCGACTTCAAAGCGCCGCCAGCCGGCGCTTTTTTATTACGATGTGCCTGGCAGGGCACATCTGCTTGGAGGTGAAAGTTCACTACGGGCCCGACAGCGGGAACCGTGCTACCCCATGTCTTCCGACCGACACCGAAAAACCCCATTCCCGGGCAACATTTCGCGGGCGAATTCGTACCTTTCAAACAAAGAACAGGAAGTGGCTAACGGAGGCATTATGCAGTATGTCAAGTTGATCGGCGTTGTTGCGACGGCGGTGATCCTTTTTGCCCTGTCCGCATTGGCCGATTCAAGCGGACGGATCTACGGCAAGATCACCACGGTCGACGGTGAAGTCCTTCAGGGATTGATCCGTTGGGACAAAAACGAGGGCAACTGGGTCGACATTTTCAACGGGAACAAGGAGCTTCGAACGAAGCATGGTGACAAGCGCGACCGCAAGAAGTACCGTGATCAGGAAAGGTCGATTGAGCTGTTCGGGATTACCATCGCCAGGACCGGCAGCAGTTGGAGTTGGTCCGGCTCAGCTCAGTCCGGGATGCGCTTCGGGCATCTCAGGTCGCTTGAAGTAATCGACGACGATGCCGCCCTGCTGACGCTCAAGTCCGGTGAGGAAGTGGAACTCGAAGGGGGTTCTACGGATGTCGGCGACGGTGTGCGCGAGATCATTATCGAGGACAAAGCGGAAGGTGAGATCGAACTGGAGTGGGAGGACATCGAGAGGATTGATTTCATGGAAACCGATCCTGACCTGGTATCGAATCTCGGGCAGCGGCTCTATGGCACGATCACCGTCCGTCGTGGTGACCAGTACACCGGTTTTGTGTGCTGGGACATGGACGAGTTGTTTTCGCGGGACATTCTCGACGGGAACCAGAAAGGGCGGCGGCGGAAGGTCAAGTTCGCCAAGATAAAGTCAATAGAGCGCTATAGCTCCAGCGCCGCCACGGTGACTTTGGTCAACGGCGACGAGTTGCTTCTGCGCGGCACCAACGACGTGGACGACAGCAACAACGGAATTGCCGTCTCGGATCCCGGGTTGGGTCAGGTTGTGGTCGGCTGGGATGAGTTCGACCGGTTGGATTTCACGGATATCCCGCAGGGTATTCCTTATGGGGAGTTCGATGGCGGGCGGCCTCTTGAGGGCACTGTTTTTACCGAGGATGGCGACAGCTACCAGGGCCGTATATGCTGGGACAATGACGAGGAATTCACTTGGGAGATTCTCGACGGCAACTATCACGATGTCGAGTTCGATATCGAGTTTGGGCTGATCAAGGAGATCAAGAAGAAGTCATATCGTTCGTCTATTGTCACGGTTTGGGACGGGCGCAGTTTTCGTCTGCGCGGTTCCAACGACGTCGATGAAGACAACAAGGGCATCTTTATCACAACCGCCGATGGTAATGAGACGGAGGTCGACTGGGAGGATTTCGACCGCGTCGAGTTTGTCAGAAAGTAGAGTTTGGCGCAGTTCCAATAGTGGTTAGTCTGAAACGTTTGAGCCGGTCGGGATTGAACCGATGAGTCTGGTCAAGTGCTGCCGCCCCTTGTTATCCACGAGGGGCGGTTTTTTGCTGTGGGCGACAGCCCCCGGTCTGCCCCTGACCTTGATCGTGGGACCAAGTATCCGGGCTTCAGACACAGAAAAACCCCGGCCATTGAGGCCGGGGTCGTTACACTCACTTATCCATGCGGAGGTTATTGCAGACTGGCCTGCTCTTTGGCCTCCTTCAAATCCTTCACGTGACTCTGGGCTTCGCCCACCTTACCTTTTGCCTTGGGTATCTTTTTGGCAAGGGTGATGAAATTTTCCCAGACGCGGATACTCTGATCGAAGTTTTCCGGGTCGCCGGATTCGACCGCCACGGCGTAGTTGTATGAAGCTAAATACTTCTGCGGATTGGCTTTCAAGGCAGCCTGGAACGCACCGGTGGCGCTCTTGTACTTCTGCTGCCCGAGGTAGATTTGCCCCAGGCCGAAGTGCGAACTGTAGTAACCGCTCTTGATCTCGACTGATTTCTTGTACGCCTGTATTGCCTGGCTGTCCTTTCCGGTTTTATGGTAGCCCTTGCCCAACATGTAGTAACTGACGTGATCGCCACCTCCAAGTTCGTGACAACTATTCAGCGTGGCGATCATCTCGGTATAGGCCTTCTTGTAGAAATAGACCTTGCCCAGTTCCTTATACAGTTCTCCATTGGCACTATCCACGGTGATAGCGGACTTGAATGCCTTCTCGGCTTCGGAGTATTTCTTCAGCTTGTACTGGACCCGGCCGAGGTTGGCGAAGGCAGCGGCATGCTGCGGGGCTTTCTCCGTGGCCGTTGTGAAAGCGTCAAGGGCGTTGTCATATTCCTTCTGCTCAAAGTAGATCGCTCCCAGGTTGATGTAGGCATCAATATAGCCAGCATCCGCGATGAGTGCCGCCTTGTAGGCCTGGATTGCTGCTTTGATATTTCCCGCCTGACTCTCTTTGACGCCGACATTGTAATATTCCCGGGCTTTTTCAGTGTCGGCCGCCACCACTGCCGGCAACATTACAGCCAAGGTGGTGATAGTCACCACCAGGAAAAGAGAAAGTTTTGGCATCAGACATCTTCGCATGAAATCTCCCTTCAGCTTCTATATTCGTTTCTACAAACTGCTATTCATTCTGATCCCGATTCTTCACAGAGAGTCGCGGTGTTTGTCGACCGCCCGGGAGACCTCCGCGTGCTTCAAGGCGAGAATCCTTGCCGCTAAGATGGCGGCGTTCCTTGCCCCCGGCATGCCGATACCGACAGCCGCGACAGGAATACCGGGCGGCATCTGGGTCACGGACAGGAGCGAATCCAGCCCACCCAGGGCTGCCGGCAATGGCACTCCTATTACAGGCAGGTTGGTGTGAGCGGCCGCCACACCCGGAAGAGCCGCAGACAGACCAGCCATCGCGATCACCACTTCAAATCCGTCTTGCGCGGCTCGCGAGATAATCTCTTCTGTTTTCTTCGGGTGCCGATGGGCGGAGGTGATCTCGATTCGCTCTTCAATGCCCAACTCCGCTAACTGCTCCCGACATTTCTCGGCGTACTCCATGTCCGATTTGGACCCGATAACTATCAACACCTTCGCCATAGCGCTACCTACCCCATGATCGGTTTTGAGGCTCTGAAGCCGATGTCCTTGCGGAACATGGCTCCATCGAACTTTATTTTGTGAGCCGTCCGGTAGGCCCGGTTGAGAGCCGCCCGCAGGTTCTTGTCCATGCCCATAACGCCCAGTACACGGCCACCGTCGGTAACCCAGCGATTGCCCTTCTGAACGGTCCCGGCGTGGAAAATGTAGGAGCCGACCTCGGTTTTGTTCGAAAGGCCGGTAATCTGGACTCCTTTGGAGTACTTGCCCGGATAACCGCGTGAGGCCATGACAACGCAGGCAGCAGCGCCCTCGTGCCAGGCAGGCTTACCGAATGACGACAGCTTGCCAGTTGCACACGCCAGCAACAGATCGTGGAGATCCGATTTCAGAAGGGGCAGTACGGCCTGAGTCTCGGGATCACCGAAGCGGCAGTTGAACTCCAGCACCTTGGGCCCCTGCGCCGTGAGCATCAGTCCCGCGTAAATCACGCCACGGTATTTGACGCCTTCCGAGTTCAGGCCGTTCACCGTCCGGGTAAGAATGTGCTCTTCGATCTGTTCCCCGATCTCCTCGGTAGTAAAAGATGTGGGACAGTAGGCGCCCATGCCGCCAGTGTTAGGGCCCCGATCGCCATCAAAGGCCTGCTTGTGGTCCTGGCTGGACAGAAAAGGGACGATTGCCTTGCCGTCGGTAACAGCCATGACCGACACCTCCTGCCCCTGAAGGAACGACTCGATCAGAATCCTGTCACCGGCGTTTCCGAACGAGCGCTTGACCATCATGTCATTGATGACCGACTCCGCCTGGCTGAGCTTGCGCGCTACCACCACGCCCTTCCCGGCGGCAAGGCCGTCGGCCTTGATTACCACCGGAAACTCCACCGATTTGCAGAAACCGATAGCTTCCGCAGGATTGTCGAACACCTTGAAGGCGGAGGTGGGAATGTGATACTTGCGCATGAACTCCTTGGCGAAAACCTTGCTGGCTTCAAGCCGGGCCGCCTTTTTGTTGGGCCCGAATATCTTGAGCTTTCGTCTTTGAAACTCGTCGACAATGCCCTTGACCAGCGGAATTTCCGGCCCCACGACCGTCAGGCCGATCTTGTTCCGGGCTGCGAAATCCGAAAGGGCCTTGATGCTGTCCGGTTTGATATTGACACACTTGGCAATCTGAGCGATGCCGCCGTTACCCGGCGCGCAGAAGATCTTGTCAACCTTCTTTGATTGCTTCAGTTTCCATGCCAGGGCGTGCTCTCTTCCGCCGGACCCGATGACTAATACTTTCATATACTCCCAACACGGTTTGGCGTAAAAGCATTATTATACCACACCCAGCCCGGATTTCAACCCTTTTTTTGGGCTATGATGCGTCTTGGGGGCAAGGCCGTGGGGTTGTTGAAAAGATCGGGTGGCCCATCCCCTTTGGGGTGGGTTAGTAGAACGTCGGTGGCGAATAGAGGAGCGCGAGTTTGTTCGTGAGTTACGGTGGATGGTTTTGTGTTGACTTGGGCAGGAAGCGGTGACAAATTGGCCAAATGGGAATCTGCTTGCGGTGACGATGTTTATGGCAGTTCAATAGTGCAGTTTCGATGTTGATCAGGTGGTATTTGCGGGTACGCTTACATTAATATGACAAAGAGAAACATCGACATTCCCGCTGTATGCGACAAAGATCTAAGAGTTATACTGTCTGATCTCGGTATACTCAATCAGTTTGAATCCTATGGCTTTCAGTGCAAGTACTGCAATCAGCAGATTGGCTGGCACAACTTAGGTGCAATTGCGATGGTGGATTCCGTACTAGTATTCGTTTGCGATTCTGCCGAATGTCTGGACGAGGCTTCTATGAGGACGGAGTTGTAGTGGACGAGATGTTGGGGATTGTGGAGGTGCTTCTGGACTTTCTGGGAGACTACGGTCTCTATGGTGTTTTTCTGATTGTCCTTGTTCTGATAGTCCATAATCCTGACCGAGTGATTCAACTCAAAGCTGTCTTCCTGAGCCCTGTATACCGCCTATTCAAGATTGGAGGTAAGCAGTACATTGCTGCCAATATATGCTACACAGTAACCCAGTTTCTTCGGAAGCAGTTGGTAGGTGTCTGCAAGCTATCCTCTATGGGCAAGATAAAGCTCCGTTGGGTTACGTCCCCCAAAGACCCTATTTTTAAACAGTCAGGCACTTTGATCTTGAGAATGAAGGATTCTGAAGACCAATCCCTCAATTTGCTTAACGCTACCCGGCAGGCGCTACCCATTATCCTTTGTCCTACAATAAGGAGTAACCTTGAGCCTTTCTTCCAAACTGCAATCGACCTGACTGTCTTGCGGAAACTTGCAAACGGCATAGGTGATCATGCCAAGCCGGTTTTCCAGAGGCACTTCCTCTCACCAGAGACAGCCGCCGACGCACGCGTTGCAGACCTCTTTGCCAAGCTTGTCGAAGTCGATACTCGTGGAATTTTTGTCACTATCTTTCTCAACGAACTGGATCATGCTGGCGAGTGTCTGTATGGGGC
Source organism: Candidatus Zixiibacteriota bacterium (assembly GCA_023132995.1). Taxonomy (GTDB): domain Bacteria; phylum Zixibacteria; class MSB-5A5; order GN15; family FEB-12; genus JAJRTA01. The sequence goes on from JAGLXI010000221.1 coordinate 6,475, forward strand.
AGGGGACGCCAAAGACAAGACTGCTGAGGTAGAAGCATTGCTGGAATACTTATTACTGGTAGCTCGAAGAAAGGTTGGTCAGCACATAAATCTGGAATACAGTTCGGATACGTTTAGGCTAGGGATTGTCATCATTGCTATAGATGCAAAAGCTCGAGAAGAGGGGGTTGTCCCGTATGTCAACGGAGTCGACATCAAAATTAGAAAAGGATGCGATAGCATTTATCTTGTTGCCTACTCACGCCAGCTTTCTTTTCTGGAAAAGGTTCTTACCGTCGTGGAGGGTGACGCAAGAGTCACAATTGCTAACAATATGAGGGTGGAGTATTTGTCCGAAATTCACGGTAACACGCCCGCCACGCTGGGTGTCGCTGTCTTACGTCGCAACGCGATCGTCCAGGACGATGATTTCGTGGACAAGGTAAAAACGTCTGGGATTAAGGTCGGCGACATCATGAGCGGTACTGTAATAGATGTTGCTGAGAAGAAGGCCACCGTTGATGTGTCTGGACTGTTGGCCGTAATAAGTTGGCAAGAATGTTCTTGGGGTGTGACTAGCTTCTGCAATGAGTTTCTTGAGGCTGGCAAGGCATACGATTTCTCGGTAATAACCATCGATGGATCAAAGCAGCGTATCGAGCTAACCAGACGACTATCCGAGAATGATCCTTGGGCACGTATTCCTGTTCCCGAGGTGGGCGAAAGTGTGATGGCGACAATCCAATCAAGGGGTAACAGCTATCTGGTTGGTTCCACAAACTTGGGGTTGCAAGTTGTTATCGCTCTCGACGAAATCGCATGGATAAACCCTGGTGAATCTGAGATTTCCTCGCTGATTGGTACCGAAGTTGAGGTGAAACTGGTAGAATGCGATCAGGAGAATAGAGTCTTGAGATGCAGCATTCGTCAAATGTCTACGGATCCGTGGCCAACGATCGAACAACGTTGGCCGCCAGGCACGAAGCTTCGTGGAAGGGTTGTCGAAGTAACCCAAGACAACGTGCGGGTTGAGTTAGATTCCGGTATTACAGGTCTAGTGTCTGCAGAAGAAATGGCCGAAGCAGGATTTGAGTTTGCCGACTTTCAAGAGACTTTCGTTGTCGGGCAGGGGCTAGACGTTGTTGTCACGAATCTGTATCCAAGAAGGCGGAGAATTCGATTAGGCCTCCAGAGAAATCTATGACACTCAATCCTGCTTATTCAGTAGGTTGCTGCACAGTTCTTACGCGAGAGTAGGTATTGCCAGCAAGGGCAATTGATGCATTCCCTCATCCTCCTACACTGACATTGCGATGGTAAGCAGAGGGTCGATCTGGCAGCCCTTTGCACAAGAAAGTCCCACCCGCTCGCATCTGACATAGTAATTCCCGCCCCGCCGACAAAACAGGCTTGCCTGTGGGCGCAATTCACTGGACATAATCTGTTGACAAGACGTCCCTTAAGATGTTAATTGGCCTCTTAGACCGGCGGACGGCCTGCCCAAACACGCAGGCAAGCCCTGCCCGATCCGGTACGGAGAGGAAAAGAAAGCGATACTTGCTTGAGGATGTATAAATGAAAAGAACGTCGATTCTACTGGCCGCCGTGTTGCTCCTGATGACATGTCTTACCGCTAATGCCCAGGAAGATGAGGAACGCGATATCCTGGAGCTCTGTCTCACCGGCGGCGCGGGTGCCCCGCTTGGTGCTATGGGTGACTGGCACGACAGCCTCGGCGCTAAGACGGGCTGGAGTGTGGGCCTCGATTTCGGTTACTTCGCCACCACGAATCTGGTTGTCGGATTCAATTTCACCTATACGCAGATGGGCATTGACGGACCGGATGAAGTGTCCAGCGCCTACCATCGGCTGTATAACCCCAATCTTTATGCCAAGTACTATTTTGTCGGTGAGAGCAATTTCGAACCGTATTTGAAAGCCCACGTTGGTGTCGAGAATCCAAAGTTCACGACGTCACTGGTGGTGGGCCCCAAGTACAAGGCGATATCGTACGATCCATCGCTTGCCTACGGAATAGGCGCCGGCCTGTTTTTCTACAGCGCCGACTACAGTGGTTTGTATCTTGAGGTCAATTACCACCGCGCCATGACCGGCGATGCCAGTGTGGAGTTCATTAATCCCGATCAACCGACGCTCACGTTCGATGAAGACCTCAGCACGCTGGACATTCACGTCGGGATCAGGATACTTGTAGGTTCCGACGAGTAGC
>JAGLXI010000222.1 GCA_023132995.1 Candidatus Zixiibacteriota bacterium
GATGCCGCTAAGATAACCCCATGACCGATCGGAAACTTATCGTGGTCGACGACGAAGCCGGGCAGCGCGATCTCCTCTCCGGCTTCCTCAGCAAGAAAGGCTACCAGGTCAGCGCTTTCGGCAGCGGCGAGGAAGCGCTGGAAGAATACCACAAGGTGTTCTCTCCGCTGGCGCTGGTAGATATGAAGATGCCCGGCATGGACGGTCTGGAGCTCCTGCGCCGTTTGCGGGAGATGAACCCATTTATTCAGGTTATTGTGCTGACGGCATTCGGTTCCGTGGAGACGGCAGTTCTGGCAATGAGGGCGGGCGCCTTTGACTATCTGACCAAGCCCGTGGAAGACCTCGAAGAACTCCTGCTGAAACTCGACAAAGCAGCTCAGCAGAACCGGTTGGTGGTCGAGCACCAGGTGATGAGCGAGCGGCTGGCGGAGGCCTTTCCCGCCTCGGAGATAATCGGCGAATCTTCGGCAATCAACAAGGTGAAGGAACTGATCTCGCTGGTGGCTCCCAAGGACGCGACCGTTCTCGTGACCGGCCCCTCCGGCACCGGCAAGGAACTGGTGGCCCGAGCCATCCACGCGCTTTCGCCCCGGTCCGACAAGAGACTGGTGGCCATCAACTGCTCTGCTTTTCCGGAGACGTTGCTGGAATCCGAATTGTTCGGATACGAGAAAGGTGCTTTCACCGGCGCCGAGAAAACCAAGCAGGGCCGATTCGAGTTGGCCGACGGAGGCACGCTGTTCTTGGACGAAATCGGGGAAATGCCGTCTTCCATGCAGGTGAAGCTGCTGCGAGTGCTCGAGGAGCGCAAGGTGCAGCGGTTAGGTTCAGTGAAGGAAATCGCTCTGGACATCAGGATAATCGCGGCGACCAATCGCGACCTGAAAGACCTGGTGGCCCGCGGGGGATTCCGGGAGGACCTTTTCTATCGTCTCAATGTCATCCAGATCGGCCTACCGACGCTGAAAGACAGGGCCGGCGACATTCTTCTACTGGTCGAGAAGTTCATCGGGAAATATGCTCGCAAGATCGGGAAAGAGGTTGTCGGTGTGGACGCGGAGGCGGCTGACCTTCTGGCGAACTACAGTTGGCCCGGCAACGTCCGTGAGTTGGAAAACATGATAGAACGGGCCATGGTGCTGACGCGGTCGAACCGGATCACCAGAAGCGACCTGACCGGGTTGTCGGCAAAAGAGACGACAACCGTAGTCACGGGCGTGATTCTGCCGCTCTGCGATGTTGAGAAGCGCCATATTCAATTCTGCCTCGATCAACTGAACTGGAATCTTGGCCTGTGTGCCGAAAAACTCGGCATACACCGTAACACTCTGCGGACCAAGATCAAAGAGTACTCGCTCAGCAAGAACCCGGAATAGACAATAACTGTGCGCCCAGCCTTGACCTATGCACAGATATTGTGCGGGCGAGGCTCTCCTTGCTGCCCGCAACATTGTTAATCCCCCGATTCATAACAGCTTACAGGTCGTGGCACGGCATTTGTTTTACTCCGTTGCGAAGGACACAGAGCTTTCGGAAGGAGAACAAGATGATTAGGACGATTGCAATACTGACGATTCTGCTGGGGATACTGCTCATTGCCGGTTGCGAGGACAATGACTGCATATTTTGCGACTCTAACGATGTCGTTGTCTTGGATCCGGCGCCTCAACCTCCCCAGGGTGTCTATTCCATAACCGGGAATGACACGGTATACGTATATTGGAATGGCCCTTACGAGGAGGACATAAAGGAATACATCATCTGGCGCTCGTATGAGGAGTTTGACAACTACGTGGCTATTGGGTACCGCCAGGCGGACAACAATCCCAATCTCGATCTGATCGTCTACGAGTACAAAGATGACAGTGTGACCAACGGAGTCACGTACTTCTATGCTGTCACGGCGGTCGATGATGCGGACCAGATGTCGGAGCTGTCTGCGGAATCGGTTTTCGACACTCCCCGGCCCGACGGACGCGCTGTCTTTTATGACCGCGCCGCACGGCCGGACCAGGCCGGATTCAGCTTTTCGCCGGCGACCGTGGTCCCGTATCCCGGCAACGCCGCCAATGTCTATGTCGATCGCGATGGCAACGGCGTTTTCTACATCAATGCCGCTAACATAGACGTGGAGATCCAGGGAATGGGTTTCACGAACAGTTTTGATGATATCGGCTGGGCGCCGCAGGCAGGATGGTCAGCCAACGGCTGGGCTGAGATCGTACCGGGTCACAGCTACGTGATCGGAATCAGGGACAATCATGGTGACTGGAACTACGCCAAGATGCGAATCCTGGTGACAGATGGACAGACCGGCGAGGTCAGTTTTCAGTGGGCCTATCAGCCCAGTCCCAACAACCCGGAACTGGTAGCGCCTCCGGAGATCGGGAACAAGAATACGCACGAGCCCGAAGCGGATGCACGGGAAATATGATACAACTGTTTGGAGCAGAAACAGGAAGGGTGAGAAAATGCAACACAAAATCCTGAACACAGTGACGGCGACCATCCTGTTTGTGATTGTTGCCGCGGCAGGCGGATTAGCTCAGAACGCAACCCGCGACTATGATGATGACGGCGCATACATGGACCGGGTAAGAGTCGATCGGTATCTTGACGTCGAGATCTGGACAAACCACCTCGACGGTGACTACCACGTGGGCGACGACATCACGGTCCATTTTCGCGCCAACCGGGACGCCTTTGTGGCCATCTACTCAATCGACACGCGCGGTCGGGTCAACCTGTTGTTTCCGTCCCTGCCGGGAGGCGACAACTTCGTGTACGGCGGAGCCACCTACCGCCTGCCCGGTCCCGATGACGATTTCGACCTGGTGGTGACAGGCCCCGAGGGAGTCGAGAACATCCAGGTGATCGCTTCCAGCGAGCGGTTTCCGATTCCCGACTGGTACCCCGTCTCTGGTCTTGTCTGCGACTGGGAAGATCGCCACGAATATCTGGACTACATCAACGGCCGGTATTTCGTTCGCTACGACGGCCAGCGGTTCGCCTTTGACCGCACGGCCATCTACGTCTACGAATGGGAGCCTAGCTACTTCCGGCCGGTTTACATGCCCGTATATCCGTCGTGGACGGTTTGCGGCAATGTCTATTTCGACTATCCCTGGGGCGCGTCAATCTATGTCGACGGCATCTACTGGGGCTGTGCGCCGCTGTACCTCCCGCGGGTTTACGTCGGCTGGCACACTCTCACTGTCTACGATCACTGGGGCTACTGCTGGGAGTCCAGCGTGCACGTTACGCGATACAACACGGTAGTACTCGACCGGACAACCATCGTGACTCGCCCCGCCACGATGTCCAAATACAAGGAAGTGCGCTTTTCCGGCTATCGCAACCCGGTCACAAGCGGCTATCCCAAGTTCAAAGAGAAGAAGGCCATGGCGCTCGGATCGACGGCTCCTGGCGTGAAAGACAAACCCGGCGGTACGAGGACCGGGTCCGACCTGACCAAGTCCCGGCGGTTTGTGCGGGGAACGGCGGAGTTGGTGGCGACCGATCGCGGTCTTGAGACAGTCGGGGTGGCGGCGAGCGCCTCAAAGCGGTCGCGGGGTCACTCGTCGGGATACTCCGGTAACTCGAAGGAAGCAACCGGTCGCTCTACCGGAGGAACTGTCTCCAAAGGCAGCGATTTCTCCACGAACAGATCGTCAGGCACTACCGGTAGCGGGTACCGCGGATCAGATCAGAAGCGGAACTACCAGCGAGGCTCGACTGTGTCGACGCGGGAGAAGGCGCAGGCTGGTGGAGCCAAAAGCGACTCGAAGGGTTCGCAGGACTATTACCGGAAGAAGTCCGGGTCAACCGACAAGGGCAAATCTGATGGACGGACTATCCGATCGAAGGGCAATACCGAGAGTGGCAAGTCAGGGAAATCCGGCACGTCCGTTAAGTCCGGCACCCGGAGTGGGGATTCCGGCGGGTCCAAGTCAACCCGGCCGACCGTCAAACAGTCGGGTGGCGGCGCGAAGTCCGGGTTATCCGGCAAGGTTGCCAAACCGCCTGCCCGGTCGAAGACTTCCGGCGTCCGCTCAAAGAGCGGCGGCGGAAAACGATAACAGGATTATATGTTGCTCACTATGACCTCAGACGGTATTATGAGGCTGGAGGAAGACCTATGAGAAACGCTCTTGTCGCCATCATTGTCATCTCTTTGCTGTTGTCGCTGGGCGGGAATGTTTTGGCCGTTGAGAAGAAGGGCAAAAAATCACCGGCCAAGGTTACCGTGACGACCGAGAAACAGGTCCCGGCTCGGAAAGCTCCCGCCGAGCAGAACAAGACCGTCAAAGTGGATCAGAAGAAATATGACGACTTCATCGACAAGAACAACAACGGGATTGATGACCGCAAAGAGAAACTGGTGCCCAAGGCCGCCAGGAAAGACAAGAAGAAAAAAGAGCCCCAGAAGAAATAAGCATCAGGGGCAGAACAAAAGCTCAGGCCCATTGCCGTTCGGCAATGGGCTTTTCTAATTATTAGCCACAAAAGGCATTCTCTTTATGTCGCGAAAAAGATGGGAACCCAGCGGTCAAATAGTCTTGACTTGCCGTCGGAAAGAAGATAAATTGACGGCACTCTGACAATGTGGCTGCCAATGTGGCAGTTCAACATAACCGATTATGTCGTATTGAAATGGCGTTTGAAAACCTGACAGAGCGCGAGAAGCAGATTCTCTACAATCTGGTGACGCACTATATCATGTCAGCCGATCCGGTCGGTTCACGCGTTATTGCCAACCGGTTCAAGATGGGAATTTCATCCGCTACGGTTCGTAACACGCTTCAGGACTTGGAAGAAGTCGGGCTGGTTGAGCAACCGCATACGTCGTCTGGTCGTGTGCCGACCGATCTGGGCTATCGGGTCTACGTTGACTATCTGCTCAAGCCCGATGACCTGACGCTGGCCGAGAAAGAGACTATTCGGCAGTCGATTCTTAAAGAGGGTCGGGGAGTCAATGAGATATTGGGGCAGACCTGTCGCGTGTTGGGGGATATCACCCAACAGTTGGGGGTGTCGATCGCTCCGCGCTTTGAGGAGGGGATTCTCAAGCGGCTGGAACTGATTCCCGTTACCGAAGAGCGGGTGATGGTTGTTGTCGTTGTCCGGTCGGGTTTGGCGAGAAGCCTGATCATTGAGATCGAGACGGCGATCCCGGAGAATTCACTGCGGGAAGTCGAAGCCATTCTGAACGAACGCCTCGCCGGTCTCACCTTGGGTACTATCCGCAGGACAATCTCCGAGCGCCTGGCTGACGTGTCGGGAAGCGGTCGGTTAATCAAGCTGATGATCGATTCCAAGGACAAGATATGGTCTGACTACGGGGCGGAGGGCATACACATTCACGGCACCGATCATCTCGTGCAGCAGCCCGAGTTTGCGGATATTACCAAGATAACGGAACTGGTCAAGGTCCTTCAGGACGGCAAAGTTCTCAGTGAGTTTCTTAGTGACATCCACGCCGGCGGGCTGGTCATAGCCATCGGCCGCGAGAACAGGTTCGCAGAGATTATGAACTGCTCGCTGGTGGCCTCTTCGTACCAGGTAGGCAGTATCAGTGGAGCCGTCGGCATTATCGGTCCCACGCGTATGCCCTACAACAAGCTTGTATCCGTAGTCGAATACACTGCCAAGGCCATAACTGACGCTCTTTCGGGAGCAGACGACAAGAAGGATTGATGAATCATGCCCGCTAAGAAGAAGATTGAGGTAGAAGTGACGCATTCGGAGGACGAAACTCAGACATCCGGGAACAAGGCCTCGGAAGACGACCCGCAGGAGACCGCCGCGGCCGACGTTGAAACCGAGGCGACCGGGGAGGTCGCCGAAGAAGAAGAGCTCCGCGAAGAAGAGAAACTCAGGCGGCAGGTCGCCGAACTCGAAGATCGCCACCTGAGAGCGGTGGCCGAGTTTGAAAACTACAAGAAGCGCACCGCCAGACAGTTTGAGGGCATGTTTCGCTCTGCCAACGACAAGATACTGATCGAGTTGCTGGATGTGGTAGACAGTTTCGAGCGAGCGTTGCAGCACAAAGACGGCAATAGCGATGTCGGCGCCCTGAGTGAGGGGATGGAGCTGATTTACAATCAAATGACCACTCTGCTGGCCCGGTACGACGTGCAGCCTATCGAGGCGGTCGGCAAGCCGTTTGATCCCAACCTTCACGAAGCCCTCATGCAGGTGGCCTCCGATGAGTATCCGGAAGGGACAGTCACCATTGAGATCGGTAAGGGATACGAGCTGGCCGGTCGGGTTATTCGTCACAGCAAAGTCGGCGTCAGCAAGGGAGCGGCTAAAGAGGGAACAGCGGACACTGAAGAAAGCGAGTCATAGCCGCGTATGGCGCTTACACCGGTGCTAAGCAGGTAAACAGATGTTCTGTGTACAACAAAGGAGTATAGATCATGGGAAAAGTAATTGGCATTGATCTGGGAACGACCAACTCGTGCGTGGCCGTGCTTGAAGGCCAGGACCCGGTTGTCATCCCCAATATGGAAGGCTCTCGTACGACGGCGTCGGTGGTGGCCTTCACCAAGGATGGTGAGCGCCTTGTCGGCGCCGCCGCCAAACGACAGGCGGTCACCAATCCGGAGAACACGGTGTTCTCCATCAAGCGTTTCATGGGACGCCTTCACGGCGAAGTAAACTCGGAAGAGAAGATCGTTCCCTACAAAGTTGTCCATGACGAAAAAGGCGCCGTGCTCGTGGAGGCTGTGGGCAAGACTTACACCCCGCCGGAGATATCCGCCATGATCCTGCGCGCGATGCGCCAGGCGGCGGAGAACTACATAGGGCAGGAAGTCACCCAGGCGGTCGTCACGGTCCCGGCCTACTTCAACGATTCCCAGCGGCAGGCAACCAAGGACGCCGGTAAGATCGCCGGTCTTGAGGTCCTCCGAATCATCAACGAACCAACCGCCGCCTCTTTAGCTTACGGCCTTAATAAGAAGGGCAACCAGAAGATAGCCGTGTATGATCTTGGCGGTGGGACGTTTGATGTATCGATTCTTGAGATCGGTGAAGGCGTCTTCGAGGTTCGCTCCACCAACGGCGATACCCACTTGGGTGGTGATGATTTCGACCAGGCCGTAATTGACTGGATGGCCCAGGAGTTTCTGAAGTCCAACGGTATTGACCTGCGCAAGGATCGGATGGCTCTGCAGCGTCTCAAGGAGGCTGCAGAGAAGGCCAAGATTGAACTGTCCACGACCATGCAGACCAGCATAAACCTTCCCTTCGTGACGGCTGATCAGAGCGGCCCCAGGCATCTTGATCTGACGCTGACACGATCCCGGTTCGAGCAATTGACAGATCAACTCATCCAGCGGACGGTTGAACCCTGCAAGGCGGCCATAGCGGACGCCAAGCTGTCGGTGAGCGATATCGACGAGGTGGTGCTGGTCGGCGGCATGACGCGTATGCCCAGGGTGGTCGAGCTGGTTAAGGAACTGTTCGGGCGGGAACCTCATAAAGGAGTCAACCCTGACGAGGTGGTAGCAATCGGCGCAGCCATACAGGGGGGAGTGCTGACCGGTGACATGAAGGACGTGGTGCTTCTCGATGTCACACCACTGTCGCTCGGTATCGAGACGCTCGGCGGCGTTCTGACCAGGCTGATCGAACGCAACACGACCATTCCTACTAAGAAATCCCAGATATTCTCGACTGCCGCCGACAATCAGCCGGCAGTGTCCATTCATGTCCTTCAAGGTGAGCGACCGATGGCCATCGACAACCGTACGCTCGGCAAGTTCGACCTGGTGGGCATTCCATCGGCGCCGCGTGGTGTGCCGCAGATCGAAGTCACTTTTGATATCGACGCCAACGGCATCGTTCACGTCAGCGCCAGGGACATGGCCACCGGGAAAGAGCAGTCCATCAGGATTGAGGTATCGTCCGGTCTTTCCGATCAGGAGGTCGAGCGGATGGTGCAGGACGCCGAGAAGCACAGCGAGGAAGACAGCAAAAAGGAAGAACTGATTAAGGCCCGCAACGAGGCGGATCAGCTTGCCTTTACGACCGAGAAGACACTCAAGGAGAATGCTGACAAGATCTCCGATGAGGTGAAGAAGGATATAGAAGGCAAGATTGAGGCCGTTAAGAACGTTTTGTCCGGCGAGTCGGTGGAGGCTATTGGCAAGGCCAAAGAGGAACTGATGTCAGCCTCGCATAAGTTGGCTGAAGAGATGTACAAACAGGCACAGGCGGAGCAGGCTGCCGCCGGAGAAGGAACTGGCGAAGCCGGTGGCCCACAGCCCGGCACTGAGCCGGGCGGCGCTAAGGCCGGAGACGAAGCCGCTGCCGATACCGGCGGCGCCGTGGACGCCGATTTCGAGGTTGTCGACGATGACAAACAGGGCTAATTGATGTCCAGGCGGGATTACTACGAAATCCTCAGCATCAGCCGAAGTGCGGGCGAGGACGAAATCAAGTCCGCTTATCGGAAGCTGGCCATGAAATACCATCCGGATCGAAATCCGAATGACAAGCAGGCCGAGGAGTACTTCAAAGAGGCAACCGAAGCCTACGAGGTGCTCAAGGATCGGCAGAAGCGGCAGACCTACGATCAG
>JAGLXI010000223.1 GCA_023132995.1 Candidatus Zixiibacteriota bacterium
TCTACTATTTGGGGAAGCTTACGCTTTGAGCTCCAGTTCGGAGCGACGTGACATCAAAGAACACGTCAATAACGTGCGGTTCGAGTTGCTCGCGATTGACCCCCAGATGTGCATGTACAGCTTCGATTACAGGTTGCCACTCTTTGATTAACCTCGGCCCATTCATATCATGGGCGTTTACGAAATACAGAAAAACAAGCCAGGCACAGATTCCATTCAGCTGCCGCAGAAAATGGAGGTGGGCCAGCCGGTTTGCGTATTGGTAGTAGTACTGCGACCAGTCAGAAGTTGCTGGCGCACCGTAGATTTTGGCCACTTCCGCAAGGCTATTTTGAATCAATGTTAGAGACTGTGGTTTGGCTTTACAGGATGATGCAAGTTCAGGGATATGGGCTTTAGCTTCTACAAGTATGACATCGCCACGGCTGGTTATGCCCAACCCATCCCAAACCGGACCGCCGGGTGGCCAGAATGAGCCGAGTGAGCGTTTTTCAAGATGAATAGATAGCCGCTCCAGAAAGGCTTCGTCTCGGTATTCGGCGTAGCCATCAGTTTCCAGTGGTGACAGCCAGTTGAAAATATCATTGTTGCTTAATTGGAGCCGCGGCCGCAATGCGTCTTCGAGAAGGTCAGGACGTCGGTTGACCAATTCCTGCAGCCAGTGCTGGCTGCCTTTTATTGCTTTTTGCTGGGCAATCTTTGGCACGTTCCCCCCATAAGTGGACTGAGAATATCTAGTGAATTGTATCGGTCAAGGAACTCGGTTTCTTGAGATGAGGCAATGCCATTTCTCGCTACTACTTACCTCCACGAAAGCGATTCTGAAGCAGCTTCATCAAGTATAACTTGTAGGTCTCCATCCCCTTCTTAGGATCGAATAGCTCCTCCGAGTAACGGTCTTTCAAATATTTCTTGGCATCCTCATGATGTTGATTGGATTGGTGATGACGGGAGATTTGCGCATAGCATTTCAGGTAATTCTGCCCCGCTTTGGAAATCTGTTTGAACTCGGCCGTACTTCTCAATGCTTCAACAATTTTATACCAGCGCTCCACCGCTACATACGGTCGGATATTGCCATCTCGATACAGATTGAGTATGTCCCTCTTGTTTACATCCCTAAGACATTCTGCAGCCAGTACTGCTGCTCTCCTGATGTCTTTTACATAAGTCGTTCCATGATACGAGATACACGCATTGGTCGTAACTGTTACCAAATGCGTGGTGGGCTTCCCCTCTGCGACCAGTCTTTCGTTCAGTTTTTGCTCGAAGTTGTTGATAACCGTCATGTTCGAAGCGACTTCGTCGTCCTGATATAGCAAGGTTGTACCCAAACAGTACGTAATACACAAATCTACAACGTCGACGAGTTTCCTGTGCTCTTGCATGTGCTCTGCCGAAGGTTCAATCTGAAGGTTCGCATCTTCCTTCTCCGACGCTGCATTCAAGATGGTAAAAACAGTCTTTGTCGCGTCAGCCCGGCTCGTAATACGCAGTAAACCTCGCTCACCTAATGGGAACGTCTCGTCAAAGCCCGTTGTGCTATCAGCAATCATATACCCGGCTTCGAGGACTGTTGAGGTATGGGGCTTGCTGGTTAATATGTCTGTATTCATATTGTTTTGTTCTTTTGATTAAAAGGGTTCTCATTCCATAATATAGTTGGCAGGTTTGAAGACAAACCTACCCTACAAGACTTACTCATGCAGACCGCAAAATCACTACCGATCTTGCCAACCGAAAATGAAAACACGCAAAACGAACCCATTTACAGTGGGCGTAAGAACCGGCCACGCCGGTCTGCCCCAACAATTGCCGCGGCGGTCAGTCAACACGGTCGGGATTGTTCCACAGAAAGCGGGTCAGCCCCCTGTCGCTTCCAATCCACAGATAGTCGCCATCCATGAGCAGGCTGTAGACATAATTCGAAGCAAGACCGTCGTCCGTCGTGAACTCGCGGGTGTTGCGGTTCTTGTCCGTGTAATAGATGATCGTTATCCCCCGATTCGAACTGTAGGCGACTATCCACTCGTTGACGGCTAAGGCGCGTGCGTCACCGGTGCGGTCGGATGTGGGAAACGGTTCGATATCACCCAAAACCGTATTCACGCGAACAACGGCGTCCTCGGTAGCAAACCAGAGGTCATCTCCGAATGGCTCGATGTCATACACGCGTCCGTTCAGGTAGAAATCCGGATCCTGAATCTGCTGGAGGCGTCCGGAGGGCAGCCGGAAACGGTAGGCCCCTGCCGAGGTGGCTATCCAGATTGTCGAGTCGAGGGTCAAAACGTCGTAAACAATGCGATTCGAGAACTCGTGCGGCCGAATGACCGAAATCGAGTCGCCTGAGCCGGTAATCAGGCTCAGCCCATTCTCAGTACCCACCAGCAGGGAATCGCCGAGCCTTCCTATGCAGAGGACGTTGTCCTCCGCCAGTCCGGATCGAGTCGTCAACCTCCTTCTGACAGAGCCGGTCTCGCTGTCCAGGCAAAGAAGCCCCAGGGGTGTGCCGACGTAGACCGTGCTGTCATCCCCCTCAAGGCAGTTGATATCCACAGCGGGGAAGTCGTCGTCCACACCGGACTCGATATGTCGAAAGCTGTTAGTCCTCGGGTCCATAATGGAAATGCCGGTGCGTCCCGGATCGACTGCGGCCCCGGATACCCAGATTTCCTCTCCCAGCATCATGATGGCATTGACGCGGTTCTGAATCAGACCATAGGGCAGAAACTCGACGATATGCGATGAACTCCCGGCCGTGGCCGCGCCATGACCCCAGGTGCCCATCCAGAGATTTCCGGAGCGGTCATCCACTACATCGGTGAAGAAGAAATATCGTCCGTAGGGGTCGATGATGCGCCCGTCGGCAGCGTAGTTGTGCCGAATGGGAGGGTACATCACCGCCGGCGCCCTAATGTGGACGCAGTTATTGTCCAGGGACGGCACCTCCGAAACCTCATACCACCTGTCGAAGAAAAGATCGTACTGAAAAAGGCCGAGCGAGGTTTCCGCGAACAGCTTTTCGTCAAAGAGGTCCACCCAGATGCGGCCGATATCAGTGTTGTCCACCCCGGGTGAACCTGTCAGGGGCTCCTCCCACTCACGCTGCATCTTGTCGTAGCGGATTATCCCCGCCGTCGTGGCGAAGTAGGCGTAGTCGGCCGAGCTGGTAACATGTTTGATGCGGCTGAAGTCCGCCCACGTCACAGCCTGACCTTTCAACCAGGCGGCTGATACGGATGCGGCCATTGTCATCAGGCACAGGCCAGCGAAGGTGAATCGGGTAAGCAACTTCATTTGACCACAACACCAAGATAGTCCATGATAGACGCAACGAGAAGAGACGTTCCGACAACAAGGGTCTCCTCGTCGGCAATGAACTCAGGAGAATGCCAGGGTTTGTCCTCCCCGGCAACGGCAATGGCATCTACCGCTTCGTACGGCCGGGCTCTCTTCAGTATATCCGGGAGAGAACGCGTCGTGTTTATTTTTGACATGATCAGCGAACCTCAGTTCGTCGCTTTGGTCACTTTTGATTCGGCCCTGCTGCTCTTTTCGTGACGTCGCTTGTACTTGTTCACTTGCAAGTGAGCCAGCCGTAGTGATTCCGGGAGACGGAAACCACGCAGGTTCCGGACCACCACATCCCTGGCCTGGGAGATATCGCAGAGGTGACCGGGAGAGATGAAAATTGGCTTGACCTTGGCCCGGCTCCGGTAGGCAACGCCCACCTCTCGGGAGCCGATGGTAACTGGTTGGTAGCTTCCTTTCGCCTCTGCAACCGGACGATGCTTCCCGACCAGGAGTCGGCGCGCGCAGCCAATCGTCGGGCGGTCAAAGGCCAGACCGACATGGCTGGCCACGCCGCATTGACGCGGATGGGCCAGTCCGTGACCATGGACTATGATCAGACCCGGAGCACATGTCAGCAGGCTCAGGGCTCCCGTGATGACCGGTCCCTCGCGAAAGTACAGCAAGCCCGGCTCGTAGGAAAACCGCAGCGGCGCATAATAAAAAACCCGCTCAATTTCCTCAAGCTCAGGAAACGTGACGGCAACGGCACAGGCATACAGAGTCACACCGCCGAATCCGTGGGCGGTATCGACGGCGGCGATCAGACCCGGGTCTCCCCCACCTCCACCCGGCTCAATACGGGCAGCCATTTCTTCCTGAATAGCATATGCTTCTGCCCTCGTTTCGGGCCAGGGATGAAGTTCGCGCGCTTCCATGAGCCAAGTCCCTTCTTACGCGTGTTTCGTCAGTCGCCGGACGGTACAAGACTTGAGCCCATGCCGGCGTCATTCTTTGTCGTGATCTCGTACACAACCAGCGCTGACATTCACCTGTACAAATATATCAACCGCTACGGTTCATAACAAGGGTTCTCTCCGCATTTCATGCCACCGGAGCCATGGCGAAGTTCAGCCCGATACTAATCAGACCGAGTCAGGAGACCTGTTACTGCAAACCGCGGAAACGTAAGAAGCCCGAGAACGGTAACCCGTTTGCCAACGACCGTATCTGATCGGCCGTTATCCAGGGTTGGTTTCGATCTTCGGTCAGAAGCGGGATGTGGAAATCACAGGCGTCGGAACAGCCAGTAGCCACGACATACAGGCGGGAGCCTTTCTCATTGACCAGGAGATGCATAACGACATACGCCACGCCGGTGACGCCCCGCTCATCATGGGCCAAGAAGAGATCACCCGGCGCGAGGTCATCGGCGGTAACAGAATCACAGTTTGCGGCCAGACTCGCGAGAGAAGTATTGTGCATGCACACCTTCATAAAACGGTAGAACTCCGTGAGCGAGGGTTCCCTTTCGACATCCGGCTCAAAGAACGGCTCCCGACGCGAGGTGTAGCGCAGCTTCCCGCCCAGAAAGCTCTCATAGCGCAATGTGTCTCCAACCGGCGGCTGGATTCTCAGATCAAACTCACGGCCCTGATAGTGCAGAAACTCAGCGAGAATCCTTATGGGGATGGCCTTGTCCTTGAAGTCCATCCCATGCCAGGGCAGATGCACCGGCCGTGAAATCTCGCTGTACTCAATTACCTTGCCCCCCTTCCAATTGCCGACTGATATGTAACGATGCCACAGTGGAAAATTGGCCACCCAGTTCTGATACGCCGTCAACTGCGACGAATCCGGTCGCCGGTAGCCCTCCGGTAGTACGAACTCCGACTGGAACGTGTAGATCGTATCCTTCATCGTCGAGAACGGATAGTGCTGCCGGTAAAAGGCGACTATCCCACTGTCGTCCGAGCTGTTCTCAGCCAGGATCGAACCGGCGGTCAGCAAGCAGGCTACCATAAGAACGCTGAAGGCGCGCCTCTCCATTATTTCTCCCTCATCTCTTCCCAGAGACGGCTGGCCCGCCTGACATGGGGTATGGTAATCGAACCTCCTACCGCCATGGCGATCGACAAGACACCGTCAGATTCCTCGTCGCTGGTGCCCATCTCA